>CAZQLI010000001.1:0-38250 GCA_964594145.1 uncultured Sphingomonas sp.
GGCCCTGCTGGCGATAGGTGGGGAAATGCATGTCGTGGGGGTCCATTGCCGCCGCCGCTGCAACCGCGATTGCCTCTTCGCCAGTGCATTTCATGTAAAAGCTGGTCTTGCCCTGCCGCTGGGCCCGGTACATGCGATCGTCGAACCGGCGGACGGTCTTCATGTCCTTCAGCATCTTGCGAAGCGTGTCGGGATCGATCCGCGGGTCCCAGGGCCCGACTGCACGCCCATTCTCGTCAAGCACCCGCACCAGCTGGTTGCAAAGGGGGAAGGTCTCGGGAGCCTCGACGGAGACGTCAGGCCGCGGCGCCTCGCCCGCGGGCGGGACCTTGATCGACGAGAAGTCGGGCGTGTCGCCCGGCCGGAATGGCGGCTCGGGCACATGAAGTGCCAGCGCCGGCCGGTTGCGGCGCATTTCGGGTTTGTCGCTCATTTGGGGCTCGCTTAGTGCGGTCGGCGCGCGCGGGCAACCATGGCAACCGCCGCCGCGTCCTGGAATGCGCCGGGCGGTTGCCAGGATCTGCTATGAACGGGGAGGCCGGCTCGATTGCACAGGGGCGAAATTTACGCGGTCGACTTCGTGGATCGCGCCGTTGGCCATCCGTCCCTCTACCAGCTCATATCCCATCAGCGCAAAGAGCCGGTCGCCGATGAAGATCGGGCGGGCATTGCCATACCAGTCGACACAGCTTGCAACGCATCCATCATCGCCTGCACGCCGCGGGTCGGCGTCCAGGCGCCCTGCCATGTCGAACAGGCGCTGCTCGCGCTTCAGGAACAGGATCGACGAGCCCGAACCGAGGAATCGCGCCTGGGGAATGGAAAGCCGGGTCGTGATCGGGAGCCCCAGCAGCCCCGATGAGCCATCGGCATTGTCGGGCCGGTAGAAGAAGGCCTGGCTCCGGTTTTCGCCCTGGCTTGCCGACGGGAAAGTGAAGCTATTGCCGACGCGCGCCTGCGGCCGCCTGAGGTCAATGGCCGTGAATACGAGGCCGCCCCTCGGGTCATTGCCTATTGCAACCCCGTCCTCGCCAAGCTGGTCGAGCCGTTCAACGGCATGTGGAAGTGGAAGCTGCGCCACCGGTCCCCCCCGCAGCCCCGCGGCGATGAGCATGCCGGTCTCGCCGCCGCGATAGCCATGGCCTCCATAGAGAATGTGGTTGCCGACGAAGCGGTTCTGGAAATTCCAGGCGCCGGGTCCGACGGATGGCAGTGGGCGGTAGCGCGACCGCGCGACCGTGCGGCTGCCATCGCCCATCCAGCTGATCGGTACCGACAAAAGCGCAACTTCGCCGTCGCCGCTCCCGTCCTCGCTGTTCCACATCCAGTCACCGCCGCCGTCGCGCCTGACCAGGACGTCAACCAGGCCGAGGCGCGGGTCCTCGCGAAAGCTGAACTGGTCGGTCGGCTGGCCGGCGGCAGCGATCGCCGAAGGCTTTTCGCTGCGGTCCAGCGGCATCCGGTACAGCCAGCTCTGGGCTACGCCGCGCCTCGAAGCGCGCCAGTGCCGGGCATCGCTCACCCAGAGGTAGACCGCGCTCGGGCTGACATAGAAGGTGCGGCTTGCAGGACCAAGAACGGCGGTTGCCTTGCAGTCCAGCACCGGCGCGGCAAGGTCGCAGTCGATGACGCTGTGCAGCGTGTCCAGCGTCGCCTCCTCGTCGTTCTTCAGCGAAGGAACGATATAGACGTCGCGTGCCTGGGCGATCCGCTTGAACTTGGAGCGGTCGCCCTGCCACCTGCTGACGGCGGGGAAGAATGAGAATGGATCAGGCGACCCCCAGCCAAGGCTGAGAGGCGTGTAATAGACGAGGCGGTTGCCAATCAGGCGGGACGCGTAGTTGCGCGACGAGTAATAGTCGTTCGATCGAAGGTGATAGGCGTCGTCGAAACGAAGACGGCCATCGGGCGAGAGGCGGAAGCGGTTCACCTCGGTTCCGCCGCGGGCATAGCTGTAGCCGATGACGATCACCCGGTTTCCCGAAACCAGCATCTCGTCATACCAGTCGCCCTGGCCGCTGACGCCCGGCGGGAAGGCGTCGATATGGTCAACCGGGCGCATCTGCCCGCCGGCGATCGACACGGTGAACAGTCGCCCTCGCCGCAGGATGACGAGCAGGTCGCCGCGCTTCTTGACGATCCCGCCCTCGTCGACCCCTGCCTCCTGTGTATTGGTAATCCGGTCGTTGGCGGCTGAGGCGGCGGCCGGCGCCGCGGACTCCTGGGCAGCTGCCGGAGGGGGCGGCGCAGGAGGGGGCGGTGGCAGCGGGACGGGAGTGGCAGCATTGCGACGGACGGCCAGCCGCCGCCGGGACTCGAGCAGCTTGAGGAGTTCGGCATCCGAGCCAAACGAGGCCAGTGCACCGCCAGCCCTTGCGGCATCCCGGGCCGAACCGCGGGCGTGGGGCTGGAAGCCAACCGCAAGCGCTCCGGTCCCCAGCCCCGTAACGGCAACCGCGGCCAGCAGACAGGTCTTTGCACGACGGGACATGTTACGCTCCCCCTACTATGTTATAATGTCACATCATGCAGCCAAAAACCTGTCCGCTGGCTGAACGGTCATGCCATCAATCCTCGTGCGGAACGCCGAGCGTCGATCCCGCGGTGAAGGCCCCGCCGGCCTGTTCGTGGAACCAGAATGGCTTGAACCCGCCAGTGCCCCCGGCGACGATCTGCAGGTCCGAGTCGAACAGGCGTCCGCCGACCATGGTCATCGATATCGCCGTTGAGTTGCGGATATTCTCCAGCGGATTGGCGTCCAGCACGACGAGGTCCGCGAGTTTTCCGGCCTCGATGCTGCCGAGTTCCCGGTCGAGCCCGAGCGCCTTCGCCGGGTTGATCGTGCCGGCCTTGAGCGCTTCGAGGTTGCTCATCCCTCCGAGCGCGAACATCCACATGTCCCAATGGGCGCCGAGCCCCTCGCGCTGACCATGGCCGCCGATCGAGACCGGGATTCCAAGCTCGCTGATCCGGTTGGCCACTTTCGAGACGTTGATGACATTATCTTCTTCGGGCGGCACCATCACCGGGCGCCGGGCACGTGCGTCGAGCAATGGCCTTGGAACCCAACGGGACAGGATCGGCTCGGCCCAGACATTGGTGTGCTGGTACCAGTAATTCTCACCGAACGGTCCGCCATAGGCGACGACCAGGGTCGGCGTGTAAGCCGTCCCCGAGCCACGCCAGAACTGCAGCACGTCGTCGTAGATATTGGCCACCGGCAGCGAATGCTCGATCGTCGTGTGGCCATCGGCGATCATGGTCATATTATGTTCGAAAAGCGAACCGCCCTCGGGCACGACCTCCATGCCGAGCTGGCGGGCCGCCTCGATGACCATCTGCCGCTGCTCACGTCGGGGCTGGTTATAGCTTTTGACGGACCAGGCACCGGAGGCTTTCAGCCGCCGCAGGTGAGACAGGGCATCGTCGAGGCTGTTGATCTCGACCGTGAACGGAGTGGTTGCGCCATATAGGATGGTGCCGGTCGAGAAGATGCGCGGTCCGAGGATGCGCCCGGCCCGCTGATATTCCGAAGCCGCGAAGATCTCGAACGTGTCGTTGCTCGGATCGTGAATGCTGGTGACCCCGTAGGCCAGCGCTGCCGCGTGAAACCAGTTCTGCTTGGGGATGACGAGGTCGGTTCCCATCGACCCGTGCCAATGGGCATCGATGAGGCCGGGGATAACCGTCTTGCCGCCAAGATCAACCACCCGCGTTCCAGCGGGGTAGCTGATCGCAGCCGTTGGCCCGACCGCCGCGATACGGTCACCCTCGATGAGGATGGTGCCATTCTCGATGACCTCGTCGCCGTTCATGGTAACGATACGTGCGCCGCTGAGCGCAATGGCGCTCGAGGGTTTTGCCTGCCTTGCAGTAATGCCGAGTTCCGCGACCTGGGGCGCAGGGCCGACCTTTCCGCCAGCGAACGAGCCCGCGGCGCCGACGTCGAGGCCGTAGAGCCTCGGGCCCTGGCTCCAGTACAAATAGCGTCCGTTCCCCGACCAGTGGAGCCAGTCGCCGGCGTCTGCGCTGACACGCGACTGGGGGAGGGCCTTTCCGTCCGGCGAAATATCGATGGAGCGACCAGCCCTTGCGAACGGCATGACATAGGCCTGGTAACGCTCCGTCCAGGCGATGAACTGCTCGTCCGGAGACAGTGCAAAATCGGTCGCGTTCTGGGACACGACGTGGGTCACTTCCTCGGTGCCCTGGACGGACACCGATTTCAGAAGCCGTTTTTCCTCCTCGCCGCTGTCGGTGAAGAAGACCCGGTCGCCCGTTGCGCCGAACATTGGCTGGCGCCCCTTCTTCGCTATCCTCTTCGGGTCACCGCCGGCGGTCGGGACCACGTAGAGGCCCGGGTCACGTCCCCACAGCGGGGTCGTGAGGAACCCATCACTCGTCTTTCGGTAGGCGATCAGCTTGCCGTCCGGCGAAAAACTGGGTTCGACATAATGGCCGGGCTGAGGCGTCACGGCCCGCGGCTCGCCACCGTTCGCGCCGATTACCATGACTCGTCCAGCGCGGTCGTCGTCCCAGGAAACATAGGCGACCTGGCGGCCGTCCCTCGAAAAAGTCGGGTAACTCTCGAAGGCCTCGCTTCGGGTGAGGCGCCTCGGGTTGCTGCCGTCCCCGCCGGCGATCCACAGGCTGCCAAGCGCCTCGTAGACGATGCGGCTGCCGTCCGGGCTCTTCTGGGCGAACCTCACCATCTTTGTGTGGAAGCTGTCGGGCGCGACCTCGTGGCTCTGCCTCACGGCATTCTCGACCCAGCGGGTGCCGCTCACGTGAAAAGGGATCTCGCTTACCTGGCGCGAGGCGACGTCGATCCGGTGAATGCCGCCTTTGGCCCAGAAAATGATGGACTTGCCATCGGGGGTCCAGCTCATCCCGGGATAGACGCCATGGACCGCCCAGGTTTCCTGCATGTCGCGGTCAAGCATGTCCGTGAGCGGCGTGATGCGCCCGGACGCCAGGTCCATGAGCATCAGGGTCGACTTGTACCGGACCCGCCTGATGAAGGCGAGGCTCTTGCCGTCGGGCGAGGGGGTCGGCCGGATCGCGCCGCCCGGCCCGTCGACCAGCGTCTCTATCTCGCCGGTCTGCCGGTCGAGCCGCTGGATCACGTAAATCTGCCCGTTGACGTCCTTCGAATATTCAAACACCTCGCCGGGCGTCGCGTCGTCCGAGAAATAGAGGTAGCGGCCGTCGGGCGAGAAGGCCGGCTCGTTGGTGTCCTTCTGCTTGGTGCGCGCCTTGGTCATCTGCACGCCTCCGCCCTTGGCATTGCCGGTGCGGTGGTACAGCCACATCTCGCCGGCCCCGAGCGAGCGGGCCGAGGTGAAATGTTTCCTCGCGACGATATAATTGCCGTCAGGCGTCCAATCGGCCTGGTTGAGAAGCCGGAAATCCTCGCTGGTGATCTGCCGCGGCGACGAGCCATCGCGCCGCACGGCCCAGATATTGTCGCCGCCACCCCGGTCGGAAGTAAAGGCGATCTCCGTTCCATCCGGCGAGTAGCGCGGCTGCATTTCCCAGGCGTGGCCGGTGAGGAGCGGCCGCGCCTCCCCGCCCTCGATCGGAATAACGTAAATATCGCCGAGAAGGTCGAAGGCGATCTCGCGCCCGTCCGGCGAGACGTCCAGCGACATCCAGGTCCCGCGGCGGGTATCGATCACGACCTCCCGGCCGGCGGCGTGCCGGGCCGTGACGTCCCACTTGCTTTCCTTGTCACCCTGGCTCGTCGGTGCCGGTGCGATGCCTTCCGGCCTGTGCTGGGTCAGCGGCTGGGCCTGGCCCGGTTGTGGCGGGGGCGGTGCAACGGGCGGGGTTGGCGCCGGCTGTGCAACGGCGCCGGCCGCGGCAAGCAGCGAGCAGGACAGGAGAAACGAGAGTCGGCGCATGAAAGACCCCACCGGATTGATCTGGAAACCGGCGCGACTTTGGCGGCAGGGCCGGGCGATGACAACGTGGGGCCAGCCGCCGTTCGTCGAATTGACGGCCGGGACGTCGAACGGCTAGGGCGCCTGCCCATGGCACAGACGGACAAGACCGAAGCGAAGAAGCCGCTTCCCGACCGACTTTCGCTCGACCCGAGGAGTCCGCATTTCGATGACGAGGTTCTGAGGCATGGCGTCGGCATCCGCTTCAACGGCGCCGAGAAGACCAATGTCGAGGAATATTGCATTTCGGAAGGCTGGATCCGGATGGCGGTCGGCCGCAGCCGCGACCGCTATGGCAACCCGATGACCATGACCCTCAAGGGGAAAGTCGAGCCCTTCTACGAAGAGGAGGGGACGCCGGCGGGGCAGGACCCGGAGGCCTGAAGATCCCGCCGGTATCCGGCGGCTAAGCTCAGGCCGCCCGACCGCCCCGCTGCGACGCCCTCGATCCGCGTCTACGGTCGATGAGCTTCTTCGCGGCCCAGCCCGCGGCGAGCGCAATTCCAAGCGTGCCAAGACCACGTCTTGCGATTGCCGGGACCGCCGCGCCGACCAGCGCCCCGCTCAGCTTGTTGTTGCGCCCGGCGATTTTCTCGCCCGCGATGGCGCCAAGGATCTTTGCCAACATTGGTCACTATACTCCTGACTGCTGTGGAGCGCTCAGCGCGCAAGCGGGCAAGCTGTTCCCCCGCGTCAGGCAGCGCGAAGCTGGGACAGGAATTCGTTGGTCGCGGATTCCAGCCCCTCGGCGATCCTGGTGAGGCTGGAAGCCGAAGCCTGGATCTCGTCCGAGAATTGACGGGCATCGCTGGCGGCCTTCGCCACCTGGCCGATCGTCTGGGCAATCTGGGTTGCACCGGCCGCACTGTCGACGGCGCTTTGCTCGATCAGCGTGGCGACGCTGCTCTGGTCTGCAATGGCATTGCGCATCTGGCTGGCTGCCTGCTCGAGGTCGGCCATCGCACGGGCGACCTCGCCGATGACCCCGTCGGCCTGCGCTGCGCCGGTACTGATCCCAAGAACGATCTGGTTGATCTGGCCCGAGGCGTCATGTGCCTGGTTTGCGAGCGCCTTCACCTCGGCGGCGACGACGCCGAAGCCACGCCCGGCATCTCCGGCCCGGGCAGCCTCGATGGTCGCGTTGAGCGCAAGCATGTTGGTCTGCGAGGCTACGCCCTGGATGAGGCCGACGAAGGTCTCGACATTTGCGGCTTGTTCGGAAAGGGCCCGGATAACTTCCTCGCCGGTTCGCGAGGCGCCCCGGGCTGCTACCCCCAGTTCGGCCTGCCGGTCGGCAGTGGCCGCGATGCTGAGGATCGATTTTGAAAGGTCGCTGACGCTCGCCGAAACCTGCATTGCATTTCTTGACGCTGTTTCGGCGTCGCTTGCCGCGCTGGCCGACTGCTCGCCCGCATCATGCGCGAAGCGGTGCATGCTCGTCGCGGCTCGCTCGAGCTGCTCGGCAGCTGCCCCGACCGACTGGACGACGCTTGCGACGGAGGTTTCGAACGCGGCCGCCAGGGCAATCAGCTCTTCCCGCCTTGCGTCGGCATTGGCCCTTCGCTCGGCCTCGAAACGCTTGTCGCGCTCGGCCTCGACCTCGGCCTTGGCGGCGCGCGCCTCCTCGAGAGCTTGACCCGCGGAGTTGGCGGAACTTAGCGCCTCGGCGGCCGATGCCTCGCTCGCCAGCCTTGCCTCGGCCTGCTCGACGAACAGGCGGCCCATGTGCACCATCATCGGCCCAAGGACCGCGCATACCATCGAGACGGCGAGTGCATGGACGAGGACCCGCGCCAGGTCGCCCGAACCAATGAACACCCATTCCGGCGCAAGATAGCCGAGCAGCAGGTGGTGGACCGAGATGGTGCCAAGAGCCACCGCCAGCGGACGCCAGTCGCAGACGAGGGTAAGGGCAGCCAGCCCGACGAAGAAGTACATATGGCCTTCCATCTGCCAGGGATGACCCTCGAGCATGAATATGAGGAGGGCGGGCTGGATCGAGGCCATGATCCCGAACGCCACCCCGGCTGGAACATCGTAGCGCTCCTTGAGAGCATAGATGGTCGGTACGATGTTGATTGCGGCCGAGAGCAGGACCGGCAGGAATTCGTTGTGGAATTCGAACACTAGCGAGAGGAGCAGGAGCACGGCGGTCGAGGTCCAGCCGAGCATGGTCAGCATCAGGACGCCGCGGACTCGAAGGCCAGTCAGTTCATTCATCGGTCCGGGTTCCCTGCTTCGATGCTGGTGCACAGTGCGGCCGGGGCGGCCACCACCAGGACCCAGCGCTCCCAGAGCATCGCCAGCGAGCGGCGATCCCCCTCGACGATCATCGACCCTGGCAACGGGCCGGCAATCAGCGGAACGGCCCCCGCAGACACGACGGTGCCGCGGTCTACCGGCTGTCCGTTCACCGGCACGAGGAGCATCCTCCCGCGCGTCGGCGGCGTGAAAGCCACGATGAGCAGCGCCAGAATGGCCAGGGCCAACTGTGCAACGATTAGACCAGTCCTGCCCGACACCCACCGCATCAGGCCCATTTAAGGCAACGACGGTAAAGGCGCGGTTAAGCAGTTCGGGCCGGCGAAAATTCCCTGCCGGAGGCGGGAACCGGTTGGGCGATCCTCCCAACTGCTGGTGGGAAATCCCGCCAACCAGGCTCGGTCGAACCAACTTCTTGCCAGGAAATGGCTGAAATTCGCGATTGGCATGGGTCTTGAAAGGAATGAGGCGGACCGGCGGGTAAGGCCAGCCGGGCCAAAAAAAGGGAGATTGGACGATGTCCGGCTTGAAATTCGAACGCCAGCTGATCGCCGCTTTCGCAGCGTTGCTGATGACCACCATCGCCGTGGGTGCGGCAGTCGCGCCGGCCCAGGTTTCCGCCAGCCCAGTGGAAGTTGTCACCTATGCCTGAACTTGAACCGATCGTGGCCGTCCCGGCAGTCCGCATCCCGCGGCAGACCGATGACAGGATCGACTCCGGCAGCCGCCTGGCTCCGCTCGGAGGGATATTGTCCGGCCCGATCTTCACCCGCACCCGGGACATTATCGCAGCCAACATGTCGGACCTGCTCGACCGTTCGGAAGATCCCGCCAGGATGATCCGGATGATCATCGTCGAGATGGAGGAGACGCTCGTCGAAGTGCGCGCCACCGCCGCCCGCTCGATCGCCGACATCAAGGAAATGCGCCGGGCATGCACCCGTCTCGACGAGCTCCAGCATGGCTGGACGGAAAAGGCCGAGCTGGCCCTCGAGAAGGGTCGCGAGGACCTCGCCCGGGCAGCGCTGGCGGAAAAGCAGAAGGCGGCCGAGATGGCCGAGGGCCTGCACGCCGAGATCAGCCAGATCGAGCAGGTGCTGCGGGGCTATGAGGCCGACATCCAGCGGCTCCAGGCCAAGCTGGCCGAGGCCCGCGCCCGGCAGAACGCCATCGCCTCGCGGCTGGAAAGCGCCATGACGCGCGCCAGGACCCGCGAAGTGCTGCACGGCAGTCGCACCGAAGAGGCTTTTGCCAAGTTCGAGATCCTCGAGCGCCGGGCGGACTTTGCCGAAGGCCGTGCCGAGGCACTTGCGCTCAACGGGCCCAAGAGCCTCGAGGAAGAAATTGCCGAGCTTCGCGCCGCCGACGCGGTCGATGCCGAGCTCGAAGCGCTGAAGTCCGCGCTCGCGGCCCGCAACTGAGGGGAAGGAAATATCCGTGTCTGACCGCTATTCACTGAACCGCCGCGACAAGAAGCTGGCCGGCGTATGCTCGACCATCGGCGAGGTCTTCAACATCGACCCGACCTTCGTGCGCCTCGGTTTCGCGGCGACCGCCATCCTCGTCAGCTGGAAGCTTGCGCTCATCGCCTATGTCGCCGCGGGGGTTTATCTTCACCTCCAGCGCAACCGGGTGAAGCGCAAGGCCGACCGGGGATCCGATTTCGAACGGATGGCTGCACCTCGCAGTGGGCGGGCATCGGTCCACGACCTTCGGACCAAGCTGGACGTGAACGACCGCCGGATGATGGCGATCGACCATCATCTCAACAGCCAGAATGACGAGCTTGCGCGCGAGATCGAGGCGCTGAGGGAGGAGAAATGATGGAACCGCTATCCATCGCGATGATCGGTGCAACGATGCTCCTGGCAATGGGCCTCGCCTGCGTGGCCGGCCTCAAGGGATGGCAGTCCTGGCTCGACTATAAGCGGCTCGAACTTGCAAGCCACTCGGCCGACCCGGATTTCCCGCCGGCCACCGGCCGGATCGAACTTGCCGATCTCAAGGAACGCGTTCGAAAGCTGGAGGCAATCGCTTCGGGCATCGATCTTTAGGCATTCGGGACGATTTCCCCACCCCCGTCCCGAACCTGGGCGGTCGCTCCACCCCTGATGGGAGCGGCCGCCCCTTTTCTTTTGGTAGCGGGCTATCCGCACCAGGGGCCTGAGACCCAAAACGGCCCGTTCCTGCTAGAAGCCGAAGCTTGCCGTCAGCCGGATGTCGCGGCCGGCAAGCGGGGCATAGTCCTTCAGCAGGCTTGAATGGCGCCGGGCGAGGACGTCCAAGATATTGTTGGCTGCGATGCCGAGCTTGATCTCCGGGCGGTCTTCGATTGGCTGCCAGTCCACCGATGCATTGACCAGCGTGTAACCGGCCGTCTCGGTTTCGAGCGGCGCGTTCCTGCCTTGTCGAAACGCGTGCTCGACCTCGAGCCGGGCCTCGACCGGGCCTCCATTCGCGCTTAGCCCGCCCAGCAGCCGGAGAGGCGGGATCTGCGGCGCAGGACCGAAACCCTTCACCCGGGCATGCACATAGTCGGCGATGAGATCGGCGTCCCAGTGGATGCCAAGCGCGTTGCCGAGCTCGGCTTTGGCCTCGACCTCGAAGCCATAATAGTTGGCCTTGCCCTGGCGGTAGGCATAAACCGGCAGCTCATCCTCTATGGCCCCGGTCGGCGCCTGGAAGATGAAGTTCGAGAAGCGGTTGTAGTAGGCAGTGGCGCCAAGCCTTAGCGGGCCGGCGTGCCTTCGAATGCTTGCCTCGACGCCGATGCTTCGTTCGGGGTCAAGGTCGGGATTTCCGATTTCGAAAGCCTGGGTGCCCGCGTGCGGCCCGTTGGCGAACAGCTCGTCGATCGAGGGCGCACGCGCACTTCGCGACAGCGTAACCCCTGCGCGCCAGCCTTCGGAGACCTCGTAGGCCGCGCCGGCCGATGCCGAAACGGTCGTGAACTTCCGGCTCATTCGCGGTGTCTCGAGGCTTGCGTCTTGCGCCGCGTCCAGCTTGCTGAACTCGACGCGAAGGCCTCCCTCCAGCCGGAGCGGTCCGTTGACCAGCGTCTGCATGGTGAAAAGCCCTGCCTGCCGCTGCTTCGAATCCGGGAGGAATTTTTCCTCGCCCGCGATGCTGACCTTTCGCTTCACATATTGGATGCCCGAGGTTCCGCCCCAGCCATTTGCTTCACGCTGGACGATCTCGGCGCGGGCTTCGCCGCCGCTGGTGCGGAAGGTCGAAGCGACTTCGCCCGTATCCTCGATCTCGTTGTGCCGGTACTTCGAATAGCCGCCGCGAAGGCGCAGCTGGTCAAAGAAACCCGACAGCGGGACCTCGGCCCGCGCGTCGTAGCGGGTTTGCTTGACGTCGATCAGTGGAGCTTCCGCTTCGATGTCGGGGTCCAGCGAGAAACGGACCGGCACGCCGTAAAGCGCATCATGCCGGGTGATCGAGACGCCGATATTGAGCGGGCCGTCGACATAGGCGACGCCGCCCGCGACCTCCCAGCTCCTGGCAGCGCTGTTGGGTAGCTTGCCGCGGAGCCCGGCGAGAGCCTGGATCTCCGGACTGGTGCTGGCGCTTGCCTCTTCCCGCAGATCCTTCGCGAGCAAATGTCCCCCGGTCCTCAGATCATCGCTCTTGGACCAGTTTGCGTCGGCATGGAGCACCAGGTTCGAGGCGACTGTCCCATCGACAGAGAGGTTTGCGCTACGCTCTTCGGCTGCAGATCCATAGCCAAGAAGTCCGTTGGCATCGAAGCCATCGGAAGGCAGGCGGCGCGGGATCCTCCGGTCGATGACATTGACCACGCCGCCGATTGCCGAAGATCCATAGAGCAGGGCCGAGGGCCCGCGCAGCACCTCGATCCGCTCGGCTGTCAGCGGGTTTACTGCCACCGCGTGGTCGGGGCTGGAAGAGGATAGGTCGAAGCTGCCGATGCCGTCCGTCAGCACCCGGATCCGGTCACCCGACAACCCGCGGAGGATGGGTCTCGATGCCGTCGGGCCGAAGCTGGAGGCGCTGACGCCAGGTTGTCGCGCGAGGGTTTCGCCGAGGCTCGGCCTAAGCTCCCTCGCAAGCTCCCCGGCGTCGAGCACCGAAAGTCCGCCAAGCACGTCGCCTGCCTTCCGGCGGACCCCGGTGACCACGATCTCGTCGTCATGGTCATGGTGGTCATCCTCGCTCGCAAGACTTCCCGGGTCGCTGGCGCCCGGCTGTTCCTGGGCCTGCACTGGCGAGCAAATGAGGGTAACGGCGATGGCAAGCAGCGAGGCAGAACGATACATGTCTATCCGAAAGCTGGTGTGAGGGACCCACGCTACCTAGGAGAAATGTTATATTATCGCAAATGATGCCGATTACCGCTCGTCGGGCCGGAAGAGCCGTTCGTCGAAGGCGAGGGCTCGCGCGGCCATCGCCGCTCGGCTAACCCACCGCCCATGTTCATGACCCACCTCGAATGTTCGAAGACCGGCGAGCATTATGATTGCTGGCGGCTCCAGAACCTCTCCAGGGAAGGAATGCCCCTCCTCGCTCGCTATGACCTCGAGGCCGTGGCCGCCCGGCTGAGCCGCGAGGAACTTTCATCACGTCCGGCCGGGATGTGGAAATGGCGCGAGCTTCTGCCGCTGCCCGCGGATGCCCAGCCGGTCAGCCTTGGCGAGCCGCAAACGCCGCTGATGGACCTGGAACATGTGGCGCTAAGGGAAGGCGCGCGCGCACCGCGCGTCAAGGACGAGGGGCGACTGCCGACCGGCTCGTTCAAGGCCCGCGGGATGGCGGTGGCGGTCAGCATGGCCCGTTATTTCGGGGTAGACCGGATCGCCATTCCAACGAACGGCAATGCCGGCGCCGCGCTTGCTGCCTATGCCGCGCGCGCCGGCATGGCCTCGCTTGTCATCTGCCCGCAAGAGACACCTGCCATCAATGTCAGGGAGACGGGAGCCTATGGCGCCGAGGTGATCGTGGCCGACGGCCAGATCGACGAGTGCGGCAGGATTGTCGCGCAAGGTGCCTCGGAAGGACGCTGGTTCGACTGCTCGACGATGAAGGAACCCTATCGAGTCGAGGGCAAGAAGGTGATGGGTCTCGAGCTGGCCGAGCAGCTCGGGTGGGAGCTACCGGACGCGATATTCTACCCGACCGGCGGTGGAACGGGACTGATCGGCATGTGGAAGGCATTCGATGAGCTGGAAAGGATCGGCCTCGTCGGCCCGGCGCGGCCACGGATGTTCGCCGTGCAGGCCGAGGGCTGTGCGCCCATCGTTCGGGCCTGGGAAAAGGGAACCGAATTCGCCGGGCGCTGGGAGGGCGCGGCGACAATGGCAACCGGCATAAGGGTGCCTCGCGCCATTGGCGATTTCCTGATCCTCCGCGCGGTTCGAGAGAGCGGCGGGGCAGCGCTGGCAGTCGCGGAAGAGGAGATCATGGAAGCGGTCGACGAGGCCGCGCGCCTCGATGGCATGCTTCTCTGCCCCGAGGGAGGAGCGGTCCTGGCCGGCTGGAGGCAGGCGCTGCAACGAGGGCTGATCGGGAAGGACGAAAGGATTGTCCTGTTCAATTGCGCCAACGGCAACAAATATCCGCTGGCTGACAGGTCGAGGCGCATGAACTTGTCGGGGATGGTTGCGGGGGATCTCTAGGAGCCCGCCCAAAAGATAAGTCCCGGCAACCGAAGTTGCCGGGACTCCATGATCCATCTCTGGATCACGCCATAAAAACGGTCATTTCATCGATCGGTTCCCGGGCAGATCGAAAAAATCTCGCAAAAAAGCGGGGCTCTGGCGCTGACATGGGCTGGTCGGACAATCCAGCGCTTGGCGGCGCGCCCCGCTTCTGCTTCGATGCCCTCGGTGAGCTGCCGCTGGAACTTCGCAATCGATCGGGGAGGCACCTTCACGGACGTGGTGGCCACCTCGTCCGACGGTCGTTTGAAGGTCGAGAAGCTGCTCTCGGAAAACCCCGGGCAATATGACGACGCTGCTCTCGAGGCCATCCGCCGGATCATCGCCAGCGAGGGAGGGGTGGCCGGCGAGGTGCGGATGGGAACGACCGTCGCGACCAATGCCCTCCTCGAGCGCAAGGGTGAAAGGCTGGCGCTTGCGATCACCAGGGGTTTTGCCGACGCTCTTCGCATTGGCTACCAGGCGCGCCCCGAGATTTTTGCCCGGCACATCGTCCTTCCGGCGATGCTTTACGAAGAGGTGGTCGAGATCGACGAACGGGTCGGTGCCGACGGGTCGGTCGTCCGCCGGCTCGACGAGGAACATGCGCGTCGCGCGCTCCAGGCCATTCGCTCGAGCGGGATCGATGCCCTGGCGATTGTCCTGATGCATGGCTGGCGGCACGCTGACCATGAAAGGCGCCTCGCCGAAATAGCCCGCGACCTCGGATTTTCCCAGATATCCGTGAGCCATGAAGTCGCTCCCCGGATCAAGCTTGTTGGCCGGGGCGACACCACCGTTGTCGATGCCTATCTCTCGCCGATCCTCGGCCGCTATGTCGACCGGGTTGCAAGCGGCCTCGGGGACGTGCCTCTCCAGTTCATGCAGTCGAACGGCGGCCTCACCGAGGCGCGTGGCTTTCGCGGCAAGGACGCCATTCTCTCGGGGCCGGCGGGGGGCGTCGTCGGCATGGTCGCTGCAAGCAGGCCGCATTTCCGTTCAGGCGAGGTGATGCGGCTCATCGGGTTCGACATGGGCGGCACTTCCACTGACGTCTCGCATTACGCCGACCAGTATGAGATCGCGGATGAAAACCTCATCGCAGGTGTTCGAATCCGCGCGCCGATGATGAAGATCCACACGATCGCTGCCGGCGGCGGGTCGGTATGCCGGTTCGATGGAATGCGCTTCCGGGTTGGCCCCGAATCCGCCGGGGCGCGGCCCGGACCGGCCTGCTACGGGGCCGGCGGGCCGCTCACCGTTACCGACTGCAACCTCTTCCTGGGAAGGATCGACCCCTCGCAGTTCCCGGCCGTTTTCGGGCCAAACGGCGACCATCCGCTCGACCCAAATGCCTCGCGCGAACGGCTTGAAGAGATCTCGGCGAGCCTCGCTGGCAGCAAGACACTCGAGGAAATTGCCGAAGGATTTCTCGCCATCGCCGTCGACAATATGGCGGCGGCTATCCGCAAGATCTCCATCGCGCGCGGCCACGACGTGTCGCGCTACACGCTCGCCTGTTTCGGGGGAGCGGGCGGCCAGCATGCCTGCCGAGTGGCCGACGCGCTTGGAATGGAGCGCATCCTCGTCCACCCGCTCTCCGGCCTCCTCTCGGCCTATGGAATTGGCCTTGCCGACGTCAAATCGGTCCGGGAAGCAAGCTGGCTGAAGCCGCTTGGCGAGGATTTCAGCGAAGGGTTGAGGGCCCTTGAATCCGCCGCCGCGGACGACCTCCTGGGGCAAGGCTTCGAAGCCGACGAGATCAGGTTCGAGCGCCGAGCGCGGCTTCGAACTCCGGGCAGCGATTCCACCATCATGGTCGAACTCGGCCCGGCTGCCGAGATGCGATCGGCCTTCGAGGAGCGACATCGCCGGCAGTTTGGCTACGTCGATCCCGCCGAGCCGATCCTCGACGCACTTTCCGTGGACGCGATCGCCACCAGCCGGTCTGGCAGGAGTTCATTGGCCGATGCCTCGGCCCGGTCCGGGCCGGGAAAAAGCGTTACCGGTCCCGCGCTCATCTTCGAGCCCAACTCGACCATCGTCGTCGAGCAAGGCTGGAGCGCGGACCGTGCGCAGGACGGGTCGCTGGTGCTCACCCGGGCGGTGCCGCTCGAGAGAGCCCATGCCGCGGGCACCGACATCGATCCCGTGCGGCTCGAGATCTTCAACAACCTGTTCATGGCCATTGCCGAGGAAATGGGCGTTGCGCTCCAGTCGACCGCCACCTCGGTCAACATCAAGGAACGGCTCGATTTCAGCTGCGCCATTTTCAATGCATCAGGCGCGCTCATCGCCAATGCCCCGCACATCCCGGTGCACCTCGGGTCGATGGGAGAAAGTATCCGGACAATCATCGAGGCGAGGGGAGGAGCGCGTGACGGGAGGGGCATCCGCCGCGGCGATGCCTATGTGCTGAACGATCCCTATCGCGGTGGAACGCACCTTCCGGACATCACTGTCATCGTCCCGGTATTCCACGACGGCGCCAGCGAGCCATCCGCCTTCGTCGCCGCGCGAGGCCACCACGCGGACATCGGCGGCATTGCTCCCGGTTCGATGCCACCCGACAGCAGGACGATCGACGACGAGGGCGTGCTGATCGACAATTTCCTTCTGGTCGACGAGGGACGGTTCCGGGAGGCGGAAATGCGCGAGCTGCTGGCGAGCGGTCCCTGGCCGGCCCGCAATCCCGATCGCAACATATCCGACCTCAGGGCGCAGCTTGCCGCCTGCGTCCGGGGCGCCGAGTCACTCGAGAAGACGGCCCGCGAATATGGCCCCGTGGTGGTGGCCGCCTACATGGACCATGTCCTCGACAATGCCGAGGAATCGGTCCGCCGGTTGCTCGACCGGCTCGACGACGGCGAATTTTCCTACGAGATGGACAATGGCGCCGTCGTCTCGGTCCGGATCTCGATCGACCGGGCAAGCCGTTCCGCCAGGTTCGACTTTACAGGTACCAGCGCCCAGCTCGGCGACAATTTCAATGCGCCTTTCTCGATCGTGCGCGCCGCCTCGCTCTATGTCCTTCGTACCCTCATCGACGACGTGATCCCGATGAACGATGGCTGCCTTCGCCCGGTAACGCTGGCCGTTCCTGAAAATTCCATGCTGAAGCCCGGCTATCCAGCGGCAGTCGTCGCCGGCAACGTCGAGACAAGCCAGGTGGTGACCGACGCGCTGTTCGCGGCCACCGGCCGGCTTGCACCGAGCCAGGGAACGATGAACAACTTCACCTTCGGCAACGAGCGCCACCAATATTACGAGACGATCGCCGGCGGGTCCGGCGCCGGGCCCGACCATGACGGCACCAGCGCGGTCCAGACGCACATGACGAACAGCCGCCTGACCGATCCCGAGGTCCTGGAGACCCGCCTTCCGGTCAGGCTCGAACAATTCTCCATCCGCGAGGGATCCGGCGGGAAGGGCCGGCACCGCGGCGGCGATGGCGTCATTCGGCGCCTGACATTCCTCGAGACGATGCGCGCCAACATCCTCGCCAACCGCCGGCGTGTGCCACCCCTCGGCCTGGAGGGTGGCGGCAGCGCGAGCCCCGGCCGCAACTGGGTGGAACGGGCCGATAGCTCGATCGAGGAACTTGGAGCGACCGGGTGGGCAGAGGTGGCCGCCGGCGACCAGTTCGTGATCGAGACACCCGGCGGTGGCGGGTTCGGCAGGGAGGGACGATGATCAACTATTGGCCGCTAATCGGCATCGCCCTGGTAGTGATCGGGTTTGCGCTGCGGATGAACCCGATGCTGGTCGTGACCGCGTCCGCGATCGTCACCGGACTCATCGCCGGCATGGACCCGGTCGAGGTAATCTCGACGTTCGGCAAGGCCTTCAACGACAACCGGATCATCGCAGTGGTCTGGATCGTGCTTCCCGTTATCGGGCTGCTCGAGCGATTCGGGCTGCAGGAGCGCGCGGCCGCACTGATCCGCGCGCTTCGCAGCGCGACGGTTGGCCGCCTTCTTATCCTTTACCTTGTCTACCGCCAGGTCACGGCCGCGATCGGGCTTCACTCCACCGCAGGCCATCCCCAGACGGTCCGTCCGCTGGTCGCGCCGATGGCACTCGCTGCTGCTGAAACCCAGCACGGCGGGCTTTCGGAGGAGGAGGCCGAGCGGGTGAAGGCCTATTCGGCTGCGACCGACAATGTCGGCCTTTTCTTCGGGGAGGACATATTCTTCGCGATCGGCTCGATCGTCCTCATCCAGCAGATCCTCGCCACCTATGGCTATAACCTCGCACCGCTCGAGCTTGCGCTGTGGGCGATCCCGACGGCGATCGCCGCCTTTGCAATTCATTCGCTTCGCCTTGTCCGCTTCGATCGCAGCCTCGGGAAAGGCGCAAGATGATCACGCTCGACTGGCTCTATTCCCTTTCGGGCGCGATGTTTGCCTGCTTTGCCTTCCTGTCCATCCTCGACCGGTCCAATGCGAAGCGCCTCGGGAACGCGGCATTCTGGGGGCTGATGGCGCTCAGTCTCCTTGCCGGGGACCAGGTCGGCGATTTTGGAAATGGTCTCCTGGTGCTTGGGCTTGCAGGCCTTGCCGGTGCGGGCCTCATCGGCAAGAGCAATCCCCCGACGACTGGCAGCGACCAGCGGCAGGCCTGGTCCGAACGCCTCGGCAACCGGCTGTTCCTCCCCGCGCTCATCATTCCGGCAACGGCCCTCATCGGGACGCTCGCCTATAACTACACCCCGCTTGGCACCTCCGGATGGATCGAGCCCAAGCGCGAAACCTATGTCTTCCTGGGGCTCGGCGTCCTGCTTGCGCTCGCGGCCATCTTCGCCTGGCTCCGGCCCCCGGCGGTCGCACCGCTGCAGGAGGGAAGGCGGCTCATCGACTCCATTGGCTGGGCCGCGGTCCTGCCGCAGATGCTGGCCTCGCTCGGCGTCCTGTTCGCTGCAGCCGGGATTGGCGAGGCCATTGGTTCGCTAACCCGAATGGTCATTCCCGAGGGAAGCATTTTCGCGACCGTTGCAGTCTATGGGATCGGGATGGCCATTTTCACCATGGTCATGGGCAATGCATTTGCCGCATTTCCGGTGATGGCCGCCGCAATCGGCGTTCCATTATTGATCCAGGGCTATGGCGGAGACCCCGCCGTGGTCGGGGCCGTCGGAATGCTGGCAGGCTTCTGCGGGACGCTGATGACCCCCATGGCCGCCAACTTCAACCTCGTCCCGGCGGCACTTCTCGAGCTCAAGGACCAATATGGCGTGATCCGGGCCCAGGTGGCGACAGCCCTTCCGCTGCTCGCGGTCAATATCCTCCTCATCTATTTCCTGGCGTTCCGATGATCCTCGACCCGACAATTGCAAGCCGTTTCGCCGGCATCGCCCTCTCCCACGTGACGAAGGAATATCCGCACAAGCTCGACCATGTCCTGCTCGGTGACGATGATGCGAAGCCCCCGCACCTCCTCCATCCCATCTTCCATGGCAGCTTTGACTGGCACAGCTGCGTTCACGGCTGGTGGACGCTGCTCACATTGCACCGGCTCCATCCCGACCTTCCGGAGGCCGAAGCCATCTCGGCTCTCGCCCTTGCAAGCTTCACACCGGAGAAGGTGCAGGCAGAACTTGCCTATCTCGATCGACCGCTCTCCGCCGGGTTCGAGCGGCCCTATGGCTGGGGCTGGCTATTATATCTTCACCTCGAGGCGTCGCGGCACAAAGGGCCGATCGGCGATGCCCTGGAACCGCTCGCCCTTGCCTTCGCTGATCGCCTGGCTTCCTACCTTGCCAAGCTCACCTACCCGATACGGGTGGGAACGCATTTCAACACGCCATTTGCGCTCATCCTCGCCCATCGCTGGGCCGAGCGGTTCGACCGTTCGCTCGCCGGGGTCATCGCCGGTTGGGCGGCCGAAAAATTTGAGGGCGACCGTGATTGCCAGGCCTGGGAGCCCGGCGGCGACGAGTTCTTGTCGCCTGCGCTTATCGAGGCGCTCTGCATGGCGACCGTGCTCGGCGAGCGTGATTTTGAAAGCTGGTTCGGGGATTTCCTCCCGCGCCTTGGCCAGCGCCAGCCCGAAACCCTGTTCCTGCCGGCCGTGGTCAGCGATCGCTCCGATGGCAAAATCGCGCATTTGGACGGCCTCAATCTCAGCCGCGCCTGGTGCTGGCGCTCAATCGCGCCGCGGCTCGCCGAGACGGAAAGGACCATCGTCGAAGAGGCCGCAGAGCAGCACCTGGCGGCTGCGCTGCCACATGTCTCAGGGGATTATATGGGCGAGCATTGGCTTGCGAGCTTCGCGCTCCTCGCGATCCTGGCCGAATAGAGGAGAAAGGACCCCGTTTGCGAGGTTCCGGCATGGCTTATCGACTGGGACGATAATTGCACAAGCAATGCCCGGAAGGGTCGGGAGCGACGCCTATTCCGCGAAGATCGTCTCCGCACCACGTCGCTCGAAGGTGAGATTGACAGACCGCTCGCCGGCTGGACGGGTGCGATGGATTGTTCCCGCCGGCACCGTTACAAATTGTCCCGCTTTCAGCACCACCTCGCCATCCTGAAACTCGATGACCAGTTCGCCATCCACTCCAAAAAATGTTTCATCCGAATCCGGATGCTGGTGCCAGCGGAACTGCTCGGTCATGACACTCATCCGTATCTCATGATCGTTCACCTCGCCGAGCGACACATTTTCATAGGCTGCCCTAACTGCCCGGCTTAGAGCCATGGGATCGATCTTGGCGGGAAGGTCAACGGTCCTGGTCATGCTTCCGATTTACTCGAAAGGGCCCGGCGCCAACAATCATGCTGCCCAGGGCCTCGATAAGCACAGCTTATCTTCCGGCTAGCTGCGCCTGCAGGATATCGGCTCGAGCCGCGGTCGTGTGGGTGGTGCCGGATGCAGGGATCGAACCCGCGACCTTCGGTTTACAAAACCGCTGCTCTACCAGCTGAGCTAATCCGGCCCGCGCCCCCTTTGCGTCAGACAATGCCGAACGTCCACCCCTCTGTTCGGGCCAGATCGTCGGTCAGCCCCGGCGGCGAGAAGGCGAGGGGGTTGGCAAGATGCGCACGCATGCCCGCCGCGGTTACGAGCGCATCGCTCTGGTGGTCATTGGGTTCGAATTCCAGCAGGGCTGGCTTGCTGCCGAGACCCTCGAGCGCCTGGTCAAGCTCTGCTGCGCTGCGAAGCTTCTTCCCGCTCATCCCGGCCATTCGAAGATAAATGCGCGTGTAAATCTCGACCACTGCGCTGCCCTGCCCGGGGCTTCCGTCCATTGGCCAGATCGCGACCTTGCCGCTCAGGCGGTGAAGCAGGCGCATTCCTGAAAAGCTGGCCTTGGCGACCTGCGCGGCGCCAATTGCATCATAGGCGCTGGCGGTCTTGCGGCCCCCTTGCGCATTGAGACGGGCGTCGCAGATGCGGAACCGGACGAAGTCCGACTTCACGCCGTCGGCAATACCGAAGTAGAAATGGCGCCGGTGCACTTCCTCGAGGAAGGAGGCGGCTCCAAGGTCCTCGTCATCGCTCTTCTTGTCGACATAGGCCCAGAATTGCCTGGCATTGTCGGGAATCCCGGTTTCTCCCGGGAGATAGGAGCCGCGCTCGGCGAAAGGAGGCGCGAAGCTGAAATCGAACCCGAACAGCGTCGGCTCTTCTTCTGCCCGCTCGAGCAGCCAGCCAAGCACTTCCTCGCGCGACCAGACATGGCCCGGCCGGACGAGGCGCGGGGCGTCCTCACCCCGCGCCTCTGCTATCGCTATTCCGCGATGTTTCCTGCCCTTGGCCCCGGACCAGTCGATCGCGACCGTCGAAGCGAAGCGCGGCGGGATCACACCAGCGGCGGCTGGCTGTCCTCGTCCGGCGAGGACTTCTTCAGCCTCGGCGGCTGGGAACGGCGCGCCGGTGGCGGGACATTTCCATCATGCCATTCCTCGAGCAGCTTGGCGGCGTAATCGCGGCCACCGAGCCCGAACGCAATGGCGGTTGCGACCGCGGCCGAGCCCAGGATGAGGCCGAAGGCGAGCATCACGATCTGGTCGGCAAGGCCCATGAAGGTAAGGCCGATTGCAGTGAACAGGGCGATGATCGAATATTTGACGATCGTCTGGGCGTAGCCGCCTTCGCCAGTCGATGTCCCGACCAGCCCGGCGAGGATCCTCGCCAGGACAAAGCCGACGACGATGATCACGGTCCCGAAGATCACCTTGCCGCCGAGCTCGGTGACCTGGATCACCAGCGCCGCGGTATTGTCTCCTCCGAGGCGATGGAGCGCCTCGATGCCGGCGAGCAGCAGGAGAGCGGTCATGGCAATCGCTCCCGCCACCTTCGATGGCGAGACGTTGCGCGGCATCGCGCCGAGGGAGTGGATGAAATTGTCGAACCCGAGGCTCGGCAGAACCGTCTCGATGAGGCTCTTGACCCAGCGTGCAATGAGGAAGGCAATCGCTAGCCAGAGAAGCGCCGCCAGCACGTTGGGGATGGCGAGCGCGATCATGTTGAGCATGTTCTTGGCCGGCTCGGACACTGCCTGGATCTGCAATATGTCGAGCGAGGCGATCGCCGCGAAGATGATGATCACTGCAGAGACCGTCATCCCGACGGCCTTGGCGATGGTGCTCCGGGCAGGTGCCACGCCTTCCGTGGCGGTGCCGTCGCTGTCGACCGCGACCGGTGCTTCGCCAAGCTTCAGCCCGGCACGACCGGCGAGCCGTTCGAGGTTGAGCGCGCCAAGCGCCGCCTCGACGATGTGCCGGACGATCCTTGCGAGGATGAGACCGGCAAAGAAGAACAGCCCGGCGCCAAGCAGCCGTGGAAGGAAGGCGAACACCTCGTTGGTGAGGGCCGTCACCGGCGTAAGGACGCCCGACAGGCCGAGCGGCTGGAGCGCGGCGATGAGCCCGACCAGCCAGACCAGCCAATAGGCGAGCCTTCCAAGCTCGGTCCCGATGCTGTCGCCACCGACGTCGGGATGCCGCTTCAGCACCGGCACGCGGTCGATGAGCTTGGCAATCCCCCACTGCACCGCCTTGGCGACGAAGTGGGTGACGATCAGGATGAGGATTGCGAACAGGACCCTCGGGCCCCACTCGACGAGCTGCTGCTGCCAGTAATGGGCGGGTTCGGTGTTCTGGTACATCAGTCTACTCCCCTATTCCTCGCCGCGTCTTTTTCGGCGCATCTGGTCCCAATGGGCAAGTCTTTCGGCAACCCTTGCCTCAAATCCCCGGCCGGTCGGCCGGTAGAAAGTCTCCGGCTCCATCTCCGTCGGCCAGTAATCGGCCCCTGAAAATCCTTCCTCGGCGTCATGGTCATACTGGTAACCGGCGCCATAGCCGATCTGTTTCATGAGCTTGGTCGGCGCATTGAGGATCGAGCTCGGGGGCATCAGCGAACCGGTTTGCGCGGCCGAACGCCAGGCCGCCTTCTGGGCCTTGTATGCCGCGTTGGATTTGGGGGCGGTCGCGAGATAGAGGCAGGCCTGGACAAGGGCGAGTTCTCCCTCGGGCGATCCCAGGAAATCATAGGCATCCTTGGCGGCGAGGCACTGGACCAGCGCGTTGGGGTCGGCAAGGCCGATGTCCTCGACCGCTGCCCGGACCAGCCGCCGAAGGACGAACAGCGGCTCTTCTCCGGCGACCAGCATCCGCGCGAGATAATAGAGCGCGGCCTGGGGATCCGAGCCCCGGATCGACTTGTGGAGCGCGGAAATGAGGTTGTAGTGGCCCTCGCGGTCCTTGTCGTAGACCGCGACACGCCGCTGGAGGAACGATGCCAGCCCGGCCGGGTCAAGGGGCTTGTCGAGGCCGACGTCGAACAGGGTTTCGGCCTGGTTGAGAAGGAAGCGGCCGTCGCCGTCGGCGCTCGCCACCAGGGCTTCGCGCGCCTCGCCTGTCAGCGGCAGCTCCTGTCCAACCAGAGCCTCGGCCCGGCCGAGAAGGCTCTGGAGCGCGCTGCTGTCGAGCCGGTGGAGGATGAGGACCTGGCAGCGCGACAGCAGCGCGGCATTGAGCTCGAAGCTGGGATTCTCGGTCGTCGCACCGACGAGCGTGATGGTCCCGTCTTCGACATAGGGGAGAAAGCCGTCCTGCTGCGAGCGATTGAACCGGTGGATCTCGTCCACGAAAAGAAGCGTCCGCTTGCCTGCCCGGGCCGCGACCTTGGCTTCCGCGAAAAGCTTCTTGAGGTCGGCAACCCCGGAAAAGACTGCCGAGAGAGCGACGAAACGAAGGCCGACCGCGTCGGCGAGAAGCCGGGCAATGCTGGTCTTGCCGGTCCCCGGCGGACCCCAGAGGATCATCGACGAGAGCTTCCCGGCGGCGACCATCCGGCCGATCGCGCCCTCGGGACCGGTCAGATGCTCCTGGCCGACGACCTCGTCGAGCGAGGACGGCCGGAGCCGGTCGGCTAGCGGCGCGTGGGCCGACACCTCTTCCTGGGGGGTGCCGGGCGGCAGTTCGTCGGCAAAAAGATCGGCCATCGGTCGCTGGAATAGGCGGCTTCGTCGAAAGTTGCATCAATCCTTGTCGTCGATGCATCTAAGATATATCTTAGCCATATCGCAGAGGAGAATTAAGATGCATCGCCATCATGGTTGTGAAGGAAGGTCCCACCGCTTTGCCGGTAGTGGACGGAGCTTCGGATTTGGTCCGGGCGGCTTCTATTTTGATTTTGGTGACGGCCCGGGCCGCCACGGTGGTGGCGGCAGGCGCGGCCGCGACCGGAAGCGGATGTTCGAGGGCGGCGAGCTCCGCCTCGTCCTGCTCCGGCTGATCGCTGACGAGCCGCGCCATGGCTATGAGCTCATCAAGGCCATCGAGGAGATGACCGAGGGCGAATATGCGCCGAGCCCCGGCATCGTTTACCCAACGCTCACCATGCTCGAAGACATGGGCCTGATCGAGGAGGCCAAGTCAGCCGATACGAAGAAGGTCTATGAGGCGACGGACGATGGCCGGGCGCACCTCGAGGAAAATTCCGACGAGGTGGACGAGCTGATCGAGCGGCTCGAAGGGCATGGCCGTCACCGTCGCCGCGGACAGCGGCCCGAGATCGGCCGGGCGATCGGTAACCTGATGACGGCGCTTCGCAACCGGGTTGCCGAGGAAGGCTGGAACGAGAAGCTCCTCGACGAGGTCGTCGATATCCTCGACGAGGCCGCCCAGCGGATCGAGCGCGTCAGGGACGCGAAGGGAAAAGCCGATTGATCTTGCGCCGCCGCTCGATGACCTTTTCATAAAGGCGCATCACGGCGGCGTTGATCTCGTCCCAGTCCATGCTCTTGGCAAACTCAAGGCCGGCCGCACCGTGCTTGTCCCGAAGCGCGGGGTCACGCTGGTAGGCTGCAAGCGCACGGGCGAAAGCGTCGATATCGCCGGGCTCGGACAGGGTTCCGGTCACCCCGTCCTGGACGAGGCTGGTTGCTCCCGAAGCTACCGCGGCGACCACCGGCAGCCTCGAGGCCATGGCCTCGAGCGTCACGTTTCCGAAAGTCTCGGTGATCGAGGGATTGAGAAAGACATCGGTGGAAGCAAGCGCCGTTGCGAGCTCGGTCCCGGTCAGCTGCCCGGTGAAGATTGCACCGGGCAGCCGGCGTTCGAAAAATTCCCGGGCTGGTCCGTCACCGATCGCCACGACCTTTAGCGGGACGCCCATCGCCCGGGCTGCATCGATCGCGTCGGAAAAAACATCTAGGCCCTTCTCGAGCACCAGCCGCCCGAGAAAGGAGACGACCATCTCGTCGTCGCCGATCCCGTTCGAGCGCCGCCATTCGAGGCTTCGGCGCCCGGGATTGAACTGGTCCCGGTCAACACCGCGCGCCCAGATGGAAATGTCCCGGTTCATTCGCTGGGCGCGCATGATCGCCGCGGTCGATTCCGCCGGAACCACGATCGCGTCGCAGCGCCGGTAATAGCGCCGCATGATTGCCCGGGCGACCGGCTCCAGCCACTTCAGGTTGTAATATTGAAGATAGGTGTCGAACCGGGTGTGGACCGAGGAGACGACCGGAATCTTGCGCCTCCGCGCCCAGCTGACCGCGCGGTGGGCGACGATATCGGGGGCCGCGACATGGACGACATTGGGATTGAACTCGGCAATGTCGCGCCGGACGCTGGCCGGCATTCGAAGCGCCAGCCGATATTCCGGGCGGCCGGGTATCGCCATCGAGGGTACGCTCACCAGGTCGCCGGTCGGCGGGAAGGCAGGCGTTTCCACGGTCGGCGCGTAGACACGGACGTTGGCGCCCTGGCGGAGCAAATAGCCGACGAGCCGGTTCAACGCCTGGTTGGCACCATCGCGAACATAGTTGTAGTTACCCGAAAAAAGGGCGATCCGGAGATCTTCAGGCTTCATCGTGCCCGCCTGTAGCGGCAGGAAAGCTCCCGCTGCAACCACTGGAGGCTTCGATATCCGTCAAACGCTCCATGGCGCCCGCAGGATCGAGTGACGCCAAGCTGCTGATCCTTGGAAGCCTGCCAGGCGAAGCCTCGCTGAGGGCGCAGCAATATTATGCCCATCCGAGGAACCAGTTCTGGCGGCTCGTCGGCGCCGCGATCGGCGAGGATCTCGCCAGTCTCGACTATGCAGGGAAGCTCGAACGGCTGGCGGCGAACGGCATCGCGCTATGGGACGTGGTCGAGACTGCATTGCGCGAGGGCAGCCTCGATGGAGCAATCCGCAGCCCCCTGGCCAATCCGCTTCGCGAGTTCGTCGCCGCCCACCCGCGGCTCCAGGCCATCGCTTTCAACGGCCAGACCGCATCGCGGCTGGGGCGCCTGGCACTCGCCGATCTCGAGGGACCGCTGTTGATCGACCTTCCCTCCTCGAGCCCCGCCTACACGCTCCCCTTTGCCTGGAAGGCCGAGCGCTGGTCACAGCTCGGCCGGTTTGCAAGCAGGTGAGAAACTGCCACATTGAGGCGATGACCGACACGATCGACGAAGACAATGACCGCCAGCTGACCATCGTCGACGAGGCCCTGGTCGCAGGCAACATCGCCAACACCAATGGACTGCTCGTCATCCTCGCGAGGCTGGTTGCCAAGGGCATCTTCGATGCCGAGGATCTCCATGCCTTCTCCGACAGCTATTCAAAGCCGCTGGACCATGAAAACATGCGCGAGAACGAGCTGATCAGCCAGATGCAGGACCAGATGGAAGCGACGCTGGCACAGCTGATGCATTTCCTCTCGGACAAGGGCAGTTCCGAACGCTGAGGCGGCGGCCCGGCGAGGACTATCCGTCGGAAAAAGCGGGGTGGTAACTGACCGTTCCGGACACCGGCGCCCCGGCGAAGTTGATCCACTGGAAATAGGGAGCAGGCGCATCGGGATAGCGAAGCCCGTCGCCCCCACTGAAGCCGAAGCGACCATAATAGGCCGGTTCCCCAAGCACCACGCAGCCCTCGGCGCCGCTCGACCGGAGCAGCTCCAGTCCGCGGCCAATCAGCGCCGAGCCAATGCCCTCGCCCTGCCGGTCGGGCCTGACCGACACCGGGCCAAGGCCGAACCATTGGCCCTCCCGGCAATCGATCTTCACCGGGGAAAAGGCGACATGGCCGACGATCGCGCCATCATCGATGGCAACGAGTGACAGGCTAAGGGCGCCGGCGCGTCGAAGGGCATCGATGATTGCCGCTTCCGTCCTGCTGCTATGCTCGGCATGTTCGAAGGCAGCAGTGGTGAGGCTGCGGATGGCATCGACATGTCCGGGGCGCTCGGCGCTGATCTCCATCGGCTTCTCACGATCTGGGACAGGCGCTTGGCGCCGGCCGGGGATTGTGTTGTCACGGCTTTTGGCCGTCAATGGCCTGCCGTGCCATTCGAGGGTGAGTGGAAGGGGAAATGCCCGCGGGAACTTTTCGTAGTGGCATGGGTCCCGTTTGCAATAGGAGGAGCTATGGGCAGGATTCTGGTCGCAACGGATTTTTCCTCCCGGTCGGACCGGGCACTCCGCCGGGCCGTGCTCGAAGCCGGCCGGCTTGGTGCCGACCTGACACTCGTCCATGTCATCGACGACGACCATCCAGCCTATATGATCGAACGGCAACGCGAGGTTGCCGAGGAACTGCTCGGGGAAGCGGTTCGCACCCTTGCCGACGTCGACATGGTGCAGGCGGACAAGCTCATCAGCACTGGCGATGCCTTCGCAGCGATCCTCGAAGCCGCTGAATCCATCGATGCGGACATCATCGTCATTGGCCCCCATCGCCCCCGCCTTTCCGACATGATCTTCGGAACGACCGCCCAACGGACCATCGCGGGCAGCAGCCGCCCGGTACTCGTCGCCAATGCCATGCCGTCAGGCCCCTACCGCCGCATCCTGCTGGCAATCGACAAGGACGAGGCATCCAGGGAAGCAGCGCTGGCGGCGCAGCGACTTGGAATGTTCGGAGCTGCGCAGCTCCTCACCCTCCATGTCTTCGACGCCCCTGCGCTCGGAATGATGCAGCGCGCGATGGAGGTCCCCGAAGCCATCGACCATTATGTGTCGAACGAGGAGCAAAGGGCGAGCGCCGGGTTCGGCGAGTTTCTTGCCGGGCTCGGGCTTCCTCCGTCCAAGCAGATGTTGCGGCCCGACCGGGGATCGCCGGCCCATGCCATTCTCGCCTGCGCCGAGGAGGAAGCCGCCGACCTTATCCTGGTCGGGTCGGGCAAGCGCAGCGGCGTCGAAAGACTGCTGGTCCGAAGCGTGGCGCAGGAGCTGCTCCGCGAATCCCAACGGGATTTGCTGGTCGTTCCGGTCGTTGAGAGTGACAGTCAGGACTAGCCCGGAAAAAGGGGTCGACTGGTCGCTGCTGCGCGGTTAGCGAGACTGGAGCGCCGTTCTGTTTTTCCCGTGGGACGGGGAACAGGCCCGCGGCTGCGACACCAGCGGGGAGACCGGATATAACGACGAGCGGCGGCTTATTGTGGATCATGTTGTCGCTTCCCTTCGCGGGAAGCATTCTCGCCGCGTTCCTGCCGACGCGGGCCCGGAACGCGGCGGCGATGCTGGCCGGCTCCGTGGCGCTGGCAGGAACGGCAATCGCCGTCCTCCTTTATATTTCCACCTCCGGCGGCGGGGTCGTCAGGGGCGAGATCCAGTGGTTGCCCTCGCTTGGCCTCAATCTCCTCGTCCGTCTCGACGGGCTTGCCTGGCTCTTCGCCTTCCTCGTCCTTGCGATCGGCTTCCTCGTCGTCATCTACGCTCGCTATTACATGTCGCCGGAAGACCCGGTTCCCCGCTTCTTCTCGTTTTTCCTCGCGTTCATGGGCTCGATGCTCGGGCTGGTCGTGTCCGGCAATCTCGTCCAGCTGGCCTTTTTCTGGGAACTGACGAGCCTCTTCTCGTTCCTCCTGATCGGCTATTGGCACCATAACGAGCGGGCACGGGATTCCGCCCGGATGGCGCTGGTCGTTACCGCTGCCGGCGGCGTTTGCCTCCTGGTCGGCCTGCTTCTCATCGGGAAGATCGTCGGAAGCTATGACCTCGATCAGGTCCTCGCCTCCGGCGACCTCATACGCTCGAGCAACCTCTACACGCCGGCGCTGGTCCTCATCCTTCTTGGCTCCTTCACCAAGAGCGCCCAGTTCCCGTTCCACTTCTGGCTGCCGCACGCCATGGCTGCGCCGACCCCGGTATCGGCCTACCTCCACTCGGCGACGATGGTAAAGGCCGGGATCTTCGTCCTGATCCGCCTCTGGCCGGTCCTCGCCGGGACCGAGGCCTGGTACTTCACCGTTTCGTCGGTCGGGCTGGCAACGCTGGTCATTGGTGCCTGGGCGGCCATGTTCCAGCAGGACCTGAAGGGCCTGCTGGCCTATTCGACGATCAGCCACCTTGGACTCATCACCCTGTTGCTTGGGCTGAGCAGCCCGCTCGCCGCGGTGGCCGCCATTTTCCACACCGTGAACCACGCGACCTTCAAGGCATCGCTGTTCATGGCGGCGGGGATAATCGACCACGAGACGGGCACGCGCGACCTCAGGCGCCTCAGCGGCCTTTACCGCTACATGCCCATCACGGCGACACTCGCCATGGTCGCGGCAGCGGCGATGGCCGGCGTCCCGCTGCTCAACGGCTTCCTCTCGAAGGAGATGTTTCTCGCCGAGGCGCTGCAGGAACGCAGCGGAACGATCACCGACCAGTTGCTTCCACTGGTTGCGACTGTCGCGCTCGCGTTCAGCGTCCTTTATTCGCTGAGGTTCATCCACCAGAGCTTCTTTGGCCCGCCACCGGAGGCACTTCCGCGCGAGCCGAGGGAGGCACCGACCTGGATGCGGCGGCCGATCGAGGTCCTCGTCATTGCCTGCCTCCTGATCGGCATGTTCCCGGCAAGGACGATCGGCCCGTTCCTCCATTTCGCGGTCCGCTCGGTGCTCGGCGAGCAGACCCCCGAATATAGCCTCGCGGTATGGCACGGCTTCAGCCAGCCGCTGCTGCTGAGCTTCGCCGCCCTCCTGCTCGGCACGGTCGGCTACCTGATGTTCCGGCGGCGGCTGAATGCCATGGCGTCGGCGCCGCTCATCAGCAGGCTCAAGGGGCGCAAGATATTCGAGATATTGCTCACCATGATCATCTCGGCGGCGCGCTTCCTCGAGGGGCTGCTCGGTACCTTGCGGCTCCAGCCCCAGCTCAGGCTTCTCGTTCTGATCGCCTGCATCGCCGGGCTGCTGCCATTCATCCGCTATGGCTATGAGCTTGGCGACGCGCCCGGCACGATCATCGACCCCGGCTTTGGAGTCATCTGGATCGTCGGTGCGGCGTGCGCGCTGAGCGCGGCCTGGCAGGCCAAGTACCACCGGCTTGCCGCCCTTATCCTGATGGCAGGGGCCGGGCTGGTGAGCTGCATCAGCTTCGTATGGCTGTCGGCGCCCGACCTTGCGGTCACCCAGCTCCTCGTCGAGACGGTGACGACGGTGCTTCTTCTTCTTGGCCTGAGGTGGCTCCCCAAGCGGCTCGAGGAAGTGTGGCCGGAAGACAGGAAGCCGCTCAGCGTCCTCACGCGCCGGGGCGTCGACCTCGCGATCGCGGCCCTTGCAGGCATCGGCATGACCCTCATTTCCTACGCGGTGATGACCCGCGCGCCGCCGGGCAAGATTTCCGGCTATTTCGTCGAGCGGGCCTATCCGGAAGGCGGCGGCACCAACGTCGTCAACGTCATCCTGGTGGATTTCCGCGCACTCGACACGCTCGGCGAGATCACGGTGCTGGCAATCGTCGGACTGACCATCTTCTCACTCCTGCGGCGGTTCAGGCCAGCTGCCGAGAGCATTCGAACGCCGCTCCAGCAGCGTCTCCAGAATGCGTCCGACAGGGCCAAGGAAGGACGCGAGGTCGGCGATACGCTGGCCGATTACCTGTTCATTCCGAGCATCATCATGCAATGGATGTTCCCGGTCATCCTGGTCTTTGCCGTCTATCTGTGGATCAGGGGCCATGACATGCCGGGCGGCGGCTTCGCTGCCGGTATCACCCTGACAATCGCGCTTATCCTCCAGTATATGGCGGCTGGGACCCGCGAGGTTGAGGCCCGGCTCCGGATCCGGCCGATCCGCTGGATCGGGCTTGGCCTGCTCATCGCTGCCCTGACCGGCGCCGCGGCCTGGCTCGCGGGCTATCCCTTCCTCACCTCGTGGTTCCGCTACGTCGATCTTCCGATCTTCGGCGAGATCCCGGTCGCAAGTGCCCTCGCCTTTGATCTCGGCGTGTTCCTCGTGGTGGTCGGCGCGACCGCGCTCGTCCTCATCGCGCTCGCTCACCAGTCGATCAGGACCCCCATTGCCCGGCGAAACCCGCCGGCGGTTGAAGAGGGGGCCAGCTGATGGAGATCGTGCTCGCGCTTGGCATTGGCGTCCTCACCGCCTCCGGGGTCTGGCTGATCCTGAGGCCGCGCACCTTCCAGGTCATCATCGGCCTCTCGCTCATTTCTTATGCAGTGAACCTGTTCATCCATGCCATGGGCAGGCTCCGGGTCGATGCCCCCGCAATCGTCGAGAAGGGCGTCGAGGCAGACCCGTCGCAATATGCCGATCCGCTTCCCCAGGCGCTGGTCCTCACGGCAATCGTCATTTCCTTTGCAATGACGGCGCTGCTGCTGGTCGTGCTTCTGGCCTCGCGCGGGCTGACCGGCACCGACCATGTCGACGGGGAGGAGTCGGAATGAGCGAGTGGACCGACCACCTCATTGTCCTGCCGGTCCTCCTCCCGCTCGCCGGTGCCGCGCTGATGCTGCTGTTCGACGAGCGGCGACATCTTCTGAAAGTGGTGACCAGCTTTGCAACGGTTGTCGGGCTGCTCGTCATTTCCTTCCTGCTGCTGCAGGGCTCGGCAGCGGCGGGCTTCGGCGGCGACCCCGTGACCCGGGCCTACTCGATCGGCAACTGGCCGGCGCCTTATGGAATCGTGCTCGTCGTCGACTGGCTGTCGGCGCTGATGCTCATGCTCACCAGCATCCTTGGCCTCACCTCGCTGACCTATTCGCTCGCCCGCTGGGACCGGGTCGGGCCGCGCTTCCATGCATTGTTCCTGCTGCAGCTGATGGGGCTCAACGGCGCCTTCCTCACCGGCGACATCTTCAATCTCTTCGTCTTTTTCGAGATATTGCTGGCAGCTTCCTACGGGCTGGTCCTCCAGGGTTCGGGGACTGTGCGCGTCAAGGCCGGGCTCCATTATGTCTCGATCAACACCGCGACCTCGCTGCTTTTCCTGATCGGCGCCGGCCTCATCTACGGGATCACCGGGACGCTCAACATGGCCGACCTTGCGACCTACATCGAGACGGTGGGGGGGCCGGACCTGGCGCTGCTCCAGAGCGGGATGGCGATCCTGGGCGTTGCCTTCCTGGTCAAGGCCGGCATGTGGCCCCTGGGTTTCTGGCTTCCCAAGACCTATGCAGCGGCGGTCCCGCCGGTCGCCGCGCTGTTCGCGGTACTGAGCAAGGTGGGCATCTATGCGCTGCTCAGGGTCTACCTCCTGCTTTTCGCCGGGGGCGAGGGCTGGACCAACAACTTCGGCGAGGAGTGGCTGCTGTTCGGCGGAATGGCGACGATCGCCTTCGGCACGATCGGCGTGCTTGCCTCGCAGACGCTTTCGCGCATCGCGGGCTATTGCATCATCATTTCATCGGGGACGCTCTTGGCCTCGATTGGCGCCGGGCAGGGCGCCGTGCTTGCCGGAGTGCTGTTCTACCTCGTCAGCTCGACGCTTGGGATCAGCGCTTTCTACCTGCTGATCGAGCTGGTCGAACGCCAGGTCAAGGACAACAGCGGATCGGTCCGGGAGCCGGTGTTCGAGGACGAATATACGGGCGCGCCCGAGCCCGACGAGGAAGATGAAGTCGGCATCGTCATCCCGGCCACCCTCGCGATTCTCGGCGGCGCCTTCGCCTTCTGCGCGCTGCTCCTCTCGGGCCTGCCGCCGCTGTCGGGCTTCATTGCCAAGTTCGCGATCGTCGATGGTCTCATCAACCTCCAGGAGGATATCGCTGGTCCCATCTGGTGGCTGATCGGACTCATCATCATCTCGGGCTTGGCGACCCTCATCGCGACGACCCGGGCCGGGATCGACTTCATCTGGACTCCATCGGACAGGCCCCAGCCGGTGCTTCGGCTGAGCGAGGCGGCTCCCATCGGCCTGCTGCTCGCCATCTGCCTCGGGCTGATGATATTCGCAGGCCCGACCATGCGCTACATGGAACAGACCGGCCGATCGCTCTCCAACCGCCAGGGTTACATCCAGTCGGTTCTCGCACCACCGATCGCAAGGCCGGGGGCGAGCCAATGACCGCGCGCTGGATCCCCCACCCGGTGCTGGCGCTGGCGCTTCTGGCCATTTGGCTGTTGCTCAACCAGTCGCTGTCGCCAGGCCACCTTCTCATGGGTGCCCTGGTCGCGATCGTCGCGACCTACGGCATGGTGGCATTGCGTCCCGAAAAGCCGCGCATCCTCTCGTGGCGGGCCCTTGCAAAACTGGCCGGGATCGTCGCCTTCGACATCATGCGATCCAACATCGCGGTTGGACGGATCATCCTCGTCCCGCGGTCAAGCCGGGTCTCCGGCTTCGTCCGGATCAGGCTCGAGATGCGCAATCATTATGGGCTGGCCGCGCTCGCCTGCATCATCACTGCAACGCCCGGGACCATCTGGGTCCAGCTCGATCGCGGCAGCGGGATGCTGATCATCCACGTCCTCGACCTGATCGACGACGAGGAATGGGTGCAGCTCATCAAGGGGCGCTACGAGGCGCTGCTGATCGAGGTGTTCGGGTCATGACGACGATGATACTCGCCTGGGCGATCACCGCCTCGCAGGTCATGATCGGGCTGGCCATGGGCTGTGCAGCCTATCGCATCCTCCTCGGGCCGCGCGCCCAGGACCGGGTACTCGGCCTCGACACTTTTTACGTGAACGCGATGCTGCTTCTGCTGACCTTTGGCATCCAGACCGGCCGGACGCTCTATTTCGAGGCGGCACTCATCATCGCGCTGCTCGGCTTTGTTGGAACGGTGGCGCTCGCCAAGTTCCTGATGCGAGGCGAGGTGATCGAATGATCGAGGCTCCTGAACTTCCGGCCTGGGCGGCACTCCTCGTCGGCCTGCTCCTGCTCCTCGGCGCCGGGATCACCCTCATCGGGTCGATCGGGCTGCTGAGGCTGAAAAGCTTTTACGAGCGGGTCCACGCTCCGACCCTCGGCACTTCCTTTGGGACCCTGTTCATCGTGCTGGGCTCGATTGCCTGCTTCTCGACCCTGCAATCGAAGCCGCTCGTCCACGAGCTGCTCATCATCATCTTCGTGACGCTGACGACGCCGGTGACCCTCATGTTGCTGGCACGGGCCGCCCTCTATCGCGACCGCACGGAAGCCGCCGACCCACCCCCCGAGGACCCGGGAAAAAACTGACTCCGGTCTTACCGCGACTTGCTAAAGTGCGAGCGCCGCTGCGTTGGCGCTGGCCCATGCCCACTGGAAATTATAGCCGCCAAGCCAGCCGGTCACGTCGACGGCCTCGCCGATGGCATAAAGCCCGGGAACGCGCCTCGATTCCATGGTCTTGGAGGAAAGATCGGCGGTACTGATGCCGCCGATCGTGACTTCGGCCTTTGCAAATCCCTCTGTGCCGTTTGGCCGGAACTGCCAATCATGGAGGCGCGCCTCGGCAGCCTCGAGCGAGCGATCGGCAATATTGGCGAGTTCGCCTTCCAGCCCGAGTTGCTCGGAAAGAGTCTCTGCCAGCCTGTCGGGGATGTAACGTGACAGCAGCCGGCGAACGGTCGAGCGCGGTTCGGCGCGCTTGGAATCGCGGATCCAGCCGGCGGGGAAGTCCGGAACAAAATCGATCGAGACGGGCTGTCCGTGCCGCCAGTAGGAGGAGACCTGGAGGATCGCCGGTCCCGAGAGGCCCCGGTGGGTGAACAATGCGGCTTCCCTGAAGCGGCCATTGCCTGCACGGGCAGCGACCTGCGCAGAGACGCCGGATAGCGTCTTGAAGAGGGTCTCCTCGCCGGACAGCGTCAATGGCACCAGGGCCGGGCGAGGCTCGACGATCTTCATCCCGAACCGCCTGGCGACGTCGTAGGAAAAGCTCGTTGCGCCGAGCTTGGGGATCGAAAGACCGCCTGTCGCAAGCACCAGCGCGGGGGCGCTTGCCTCGAGCTGGCCCGCGGTGACCTGGAATTGCCCGTCGCGGTGCTCGACAGTGGCGGGTTCGCCAAAAGCCGTCTCGACCCCGCCGGCACGGCATTCGTCGAGCAACATGGCAACGATCTGCCGGGAGGAGCCGTCGCAGAATAGCTGGCCAAGTGTCTTTTCATGCCAGGCGATCTTGTGGCGTTCGACCAGCGCCAGGAAATCGGCAGGAGTGTAGCGACCAAGCGCCGACTTGGCGAAATGGGGATTGGCCGAAAGGAAGTTGGCAGCCGTGGCGCCGATATTCGTGAAATTGCAGCGACCACCGCCGGAGATGAGGATCTTGCGTCCAGGCTCCGCCGAATGGTCGATGAGCAGGACCCTCCGGCCGCGCTGGCCGGCGAGGCCGGCGCAGAACATCCCGGCAGCGCCGGCGCCGATGACGATCGCGTCGAACTCTCGGGTTGCGGCCATTGGTGGTTCCTAGCGGCCCCGGTGGAAAAGCCTAGCGGCGCATGATTGCGCCAGGCCGGTGGCAGCGCCGGCGGGCTAGCCCTTCCGGCCCCCGGCCTTTTTGCGGTCCTGCCATTTTGGCTTGCTGCCCTGCGGAATGATCCTGGCCTTCCTTGGCCTCGGGGCCGCTTCCTGCTCGCGCGGCGGAGCCTGCTCGATCACCATCCCCTCGTCCTCGGGGGAAATCGTTGCCCGCCGCAGGGCCTTTACAAAGCCCGGCGTCGCCCGTTCGGTTACTTCGAAATAGCTCTCGTTGGCAGCGACGCGGATGGCACCGATCTCGCCGCGTCCGACGTGCCCGTAGCGGCAGATGAGCGGGAGGAGCCAGCGCGGGTCGGCATTGTGCCGGCGGCCTGCATTGATCCGGAACCAGGTCGAGCTCTCGAAGCCCGGCCGCGGCCTTGCATCGTGGCCGCGGCGGTCATCGCCGCCGCCATGTGCCAGGATATCCTCGGGGGCGGGAAGGTCGGTCTGCAGCGAGCGCACCAGCGCGGCCGCGATCGCTTCGGGTGACAGGCTTGCCCTCAGCTGTTCGGCCAGCAGGCGGTCTGCTTCATCGGGTTCGGGGGCGATTGAAAGCGATTCCAGCAACCGCTCGCGGTCCCTGTTCCTGATCTGCTCGGGCGATGGAGCCTCGATCCACTCGGCATTGATCTTCGCGTTCCGGAGCATGGTTTCGACATTGCGGCGGCGCCGGAACGGGACGATGAGCACCGCGATCCCCTTCCGCCCGGCCCGGCCGGTTCGGCCCGAACGGTGCTGGAGCACCTCGGCGTCACGGGGAAGCTCGACGTGGATGACGAGCGATACCGAGGGAAGGTCGATGCCGCGCGCCGCGACGTCGGTGGCGACGCACACCCGGGCCCGCTTGTCCCTGAGCGCCTGCAGCGCTTGGTTGCGCTCGTTCTGGCTATGCTCTCCCGATAGCGCGACCGCCTGGAAGCCGCGCTCGGTCAGGCTTGCATGAAGGCGTCTCACGGCCTCGCGAGTGGCGCAGAAGAGGATCGCCGTCTCTGCCTCGTGGAAGCGCAGAAGGTTGACGACGGCATGTTCTATGTCGGTCGGCGATACGGCTACCGCCTGGTAGCTGATGTCCGCATGGCTCTCGGCATCCCCCAGGGTGGCGATGCGAAGCGCATCGCGCTGATATCTCTTCGCGAGCGCGACGATCGGTCGCGGCAGAGTGGCCGAGAACAGCAGCGTGCGCCGTTCGCCAGGCGTTGCATCGAGAATTTCCTCGAGCTCTTCCCGGAATCCCATGTCGAGCATCTCGTCGGCTTCATCGAGGACGACGGCCCTGAGTGCGGACAGGTCGAGCGCACCGCGTTCGAGGTGGTCGCGAAGGCGCCCCGGGGTCCCGACGACGACATGTGCCCCTCCCTGGAGCGCCCGGCGCTCCTTCATCGGGTCCATGCCGCCGACACAGGTGACCACGCGCGCGCCGGCCGGCGCGTAGAGCCACTCGAGCTCCCGGCTGACCTGGATGGCAAGCTCGCGGGTCGGCGTGATCACCAGGGCGCGGGGTTGCTGCGACCAGGACGCCCTTTCTCCATCAAGGAGCTGTTCGCCGATGGCGAGGCCGAAGGCCACCGTTTTTCCGGAGCCCGTCCGTGCGGAGACGATGAGGTCACGGCCGACAGCCTCCTCTTCGAGGACCGCCGATTGTACAGGGGTCAGCTTGTCGTAGCCGCGCGCGGCAAGCGACTGCGCGAGCGCGGTAGCGATTCTGGGATGTTGCATGGTCGCCGCGCCTACTCGCATTGGCCGTCCGGCGATAGGGGGGTGCCGGCCCGACCGTGCAAAGAGCGGGCGCACGCGCGGTATCAAGCAGCATTTTGCCGACCAGACCGCATTTCAACCTCCGAACCCCATAAATGAAGCCGACGTTCAAACGCTCCCAATGCCGAGGTGGGTGGGGGGGGGTGGAGAGCACAGGTCCCGTCAACCGCAGCAAGGGCAAGTTCAACGGCCCGTCTCTGGGGAGGGATCAATTGCAGCTTTTCTACTTGATCGGCGGCGCCGCGGCGCTGGCACCGGTGGCTCCGGCGGTGGCCATCGAGCTGCCTGCGGCAGAAAATGACTATCAGCTCCCGGCGCAGCCGCTTGCCGATTCCATCCGGGCCGTGGGCTTCGCGTCGGGCCAGACGATCGTCGCTCCTGCTCCACTCGTGGACGGCAAGATCGCGCCATCGCTGATCGGTCGTTATTCGCCGGAAGCGGCCCTCGAGCTCCTGCTGAAAGGCAGCGGCCTGATGTTTCGACGGGACGAGACCGACCTTGTGGTGTTCAAACCGG
>CAZQLI010000002.1:0-5425 GCA_964594145.1 uncultured Sphingomonas sp.
ATCGTCGCCGATACGCCGGGCCACGAACAATATACGCGCAACATGGTCACCGGGGCTTCGACCGCGGATCTCGCCGTCATCCTGGTCGACGCCCGCAAGGGCATCCTCACCCAGACGAGGCGCCATTCCTACCTCGTCCAGCTTCTTGGCATCCGCAACATCGTCCTCGCCGTCAACAAGCTGGACCTGCTGGCCTATGACCGGTCGCGGTTCGACGAGATCGTCGAGGACTACCGGCAATTTGCCGAGGCTATCGGCATCGCGGCATTCGCAGCGATCCCGCTGTCGGGCCTTGTCGGCGACAATGTCACTCGTCGCTCCGAGCGGCTCGGCTGGTACGATGGCCCGAGCCTCCTCGAGCATCTCGAGACCGTGCCGATCTCCAGCTCGCTGGATGCCGAAGAGCCATTCCGGATGGCAGTGCAGTGGGTGAACCGGCCCAACCAGGATTTCCGCGGCTATGCCGGCCGGGTTGCAAGCGGGCGGGTCAGGGTCGGCGACGAGATCAGCGTGTGCCCGGCCGGCCGGACCGCCAGGGTGGCGAGGATAGTGACCTTCGACGGCGACAGGTCGCAGGCCGTGGCCGGCCAGTCCATAACCCTCTCGCTCAGCGAGGAAATCGACTGCTCGCGCGGCGATGTCATCGCGTCGAGTGGCAAGGCCGTAGCGGTCGCATCCAGCCTCTCGGCGACCCTCGTGTGGATGGCCGACGAGAGGCTGGTCCGCAACCGGTCCTACTGGCTGAAGATCGGGACGCAGACGCTCACGGCAAGCATCGAGGATGTCGAGAGCATCATCGACATCAACCGGATCGAGGAACGGCGGGGCGGGAGCCTTGGCCTCAACGACATTGGCCGGGTCGTGATCGGGCTGGACCGGCCCGTTCCGGCCGTTCCCTATGAGCTGAACCGCAGGCTGGGTGGCTTCATCCTCGTTGACCGCCTCACCAACGCCACGGTCGCGGCGGGCCTCGTCATCTCGGTCGACGAGGGCAGCAGGACGCGGGCTGCGGGTGGCCCGGGGAGCATCAGCTGGGTCCTTGGCGCCGAGCGTGCAAGCTGGGCTGCGCGAAGCCGGGACCGGCTGCAATCGCTCGGCCGGCCCGCTGCCATCATCGACGAGAAAGTGGTCAGCGGATTGCAGCCGCTGTCGAAGGCACAGGCGAGCCGGCTCGCCCGCGAAATCGCTGCCCTGATGAGCAGCGCGGGTGTCCATGTCCTCGTGACGCTCGAGGTTCCGCCGGAGGAAGCGTGGCCGGGTCGCCAGGTCGATGCCCGGGCCGCCGACCAGGAAGGAGCCGACGAATGGGTGATCTGAGCCTTATCGCGCCTTTCGGAAAGGGAGCAGGCGACCTCGCAGCGCATGGCCCGCTTACCGAAGCCGCGCTTTCGCTTGAGCAGTGGCAGCTCGTCGAGGCGCTGACGACCTCGCTCAACCCGGCCCAGGCCCGCTGGATCAGTGGCTATTTCGCAGGGCTCGACGCGGGGCTTGCCCGCGCCGGCTCGACCGGGGCATCGCCCGCCGCGCCGGACAAGGTGCGGACCCTGACCATCCTCTACGGCACCGAGACCGGCAACGCCCGCGATCTCGGCAAGGAGCTTGCCCTCTCGGCAGCGTCGCGCGGCCTAAGCCCTCAGCTTGCCGACATGGCGGACTACAAGGTCCGGCAGCTGAAGGACGAGCAGGATGTCCTGTTCATTGTCAGCACCTATGGCGAAGGCGACCCGCCCCAGCCAGCCGTCGGCTTTTTCGAGTTCCTCGAGGGGAAACGGGCGCCGAGGCTGGAAAACGTCCGCTTTTCCGTGCTCGCGCTCGGAGACTCCACCTACGAGAAATATTGCGAGGCCGGGAAAAGGATCGACCGGCGGCTGGAAGAACTGGGCGCAAGCCGCCTCGCCGACCGGGTCGATTGCGACGTCGATTATGAGGATCCCGCCGGCCGATGGTCCAGCGCGCTGCTCGACCTGCTGGCGGCCGCTACCGGCGGCGGCCTTCCCACCTCGCCGGCAATGCCTGCTGCCCGGCCGGAACCAGCCACGCGTCCGCACGACCGGAAGAACCCCTATCGATCGGTCGTGCTCGAAAACATCTGCATCGTCGGCCGCCATTCGACCAAGGAGACCCGGCACCTCGAACTCGACCTGTCCGGGTCCGGCCTGTCCTATGAACCGGGCGACGCACTCGGCATCGCGCCCCAGAATGACCCCGAGCTGGTCGAACGGCTGCTCGATGCGACCGGTTTTTCGGGCGAGGCCGCGATCGAGTTCAAGGGGGAGAAGCTTACGCTCGCGCAAGCCCTTGAAAACCGATTTGAAATTGCCGCCGCAACCCCGAGGTTCATCGAACAATGGGCGAAGCTCAGCGGTTCGGCGGAACTGGAATCGCTTCGCGGCGAGGAGGCGGCGGCAAGGAGAACCAAGTTCCTCCGCGATCATCACGTGATCGACATCGTCCGACGCTTCCCGGTTGCCGGCGTCGAGCCAGGGGAGTTCATCGCCGGCCTTCGCCCGCTCCAGCCTCGCCTCTATTCGCTGGCATCGAGCCTCGCGGCGGTCCCGGACGAGGCCCATCTTGCGATCGGGCCGGTCCGCTACGAGCTGCACGGCGAGAAGCGGTCGGGAGTTGTGTCGGCCCAGGTAGCCGACCGGCTACAGGCCGGCGACACTCTTCCCGTCTATATCCAGCATAACCCGCATTTCTCGCTGCCCGCGGGCGATGCGCCGATCATCATGGTCGGGGCCGGGACCGGCGTTGCCCCATACCGGGGCTTCCTCCAGGAGCTCGAAGCGAGAGGCACCGGGAACCGGAGCTGGCTGTTCTTCGGCGAACGTAACCTGCGCTCGGACTTCCTCTACCAGCTCGAATGGCAATCCTGGCTGAAGCAGGGCCTCCTTGACCGGATGGACGTCGCCTTCTCGCGCGATGGCGCGGCCAAGGCCTATGTCCAGCACCGGATGCTCGAGCAGGCGCGGGAAATCTATTCCTGGCTCGAGGAAGGTGCCCACTTCTACGTCTGCGGTGATGAGAAGCACATGGCCCGCGACGTGCACCAGGCTCTCGTCGAGATCGTCGGGGCGGAAGGCGCGATGGGGCCCGAGCAGGCCCGGGAATATGTCAGCCGGCTGGCGGACGAGCACCGCTACCAGCGCGACGTCTATTGATGAACATTGGGAATTTGGAGCCGATGACCGCTACGACCACCGTCGATCGAAGCACCGATCTTTCGCAGGCGCTCGAAAGGCTCGGGCCCGACGAGACGCTGAAGCACGACTCCGACCAGCTGCGCGGCCATATCGCGCTCGACCTGCTCGACCGCATCTCGGCCGGCGTCACCTTCGAGAGCAACAAGCTCATGAAGTTCCACGGCATCTACCAGCAGGATGACCGTGACATCAGGGACGAGCGGCGGCGCCAGAAGCTCGAGCCCGCGCACAGCTTCATGGTCCGCCTCCGCCTGCCGGGCGGCATCTGCACTCCCGAGCGCTGGCTGAAGATCGACGAGCTTGCCCGGGCCCACGGCGCCCAGCAGATCCGGCTGACGACGAGGCAGACGGTCCAGTTCCACTGGGTACTCAAGGAGGACGTCAGGCCGACGATCCAGGGACTACACGAAGTCCTGCTCGACACGGTTGCTGCCTGCGGCGATGACGCGAGGACGGTGATGTGCACCGCCGACCCGGCAGATTCGGATATCCATGCCGAGGCCGCGGAGCTTGCGCGGGAGCTCAGCAACCACCTGATCCCCAGGACCCGTGCCTACCACGAGATCTGGTACGGAGAGGAACGGGTCGCGACCTCGGAGCCGGAAGAACCCTTCTACGGAAAGACCTACCTCCCCCGGAAGTTCAAGGTGGGCTTTGCAATCCCGCCGTCGAACGACATCGATATCTACACGCAGGACCTCGGCTTCATCGTCATTGCCGGGAGCCAGGGCATCGAGGGGTTCAACGTGACCATCGGCGGTGGAATGGGCCGGACCGACAATGACCCGCGCACCTACCCGAGGCTGGGCGACCTCGTCGGCTTCATCCCCAAGGAACGGCTCGTCGCGGCCGCCGACGCCATCATGGGCGTCCAGCGTGACTTCGGAAACCGCGCCGACCGGGCGCGGGCCCGCTTCAAATACACGATCGATGACAAGGGCATTGATTGGATCAAGGCGGAGATCGAGCGCCGAATGGGCGCTTCGTTCGAGCCGGTTCGGCCGTTTGAATTCGAATCCAATGGCGACGTCTATGGCTGGCGCGAGACCGACCGCGGAACGCTGAATCTCACGCTGTTCATCGAGAACGGCAGGATCCGCAACGTGCCCGGGAAGTCGCTGCTCGATTGCCTTCGGGAAATCGCGGGCCTCGGCAAGGCCAGTTTCCGGCTTTCGCCGAACCAGAATCTCGTCATCGCCGAGGTTGCGCCTGCCGACCGGGCGGAGATCGATGCCATTCTCGCGCGCCATGGGCTTGGTGACAACGGCAACAACAGCCTGCTGCGCCTGAATTCCATGGCCTGCGTGGCATTGCCGACCTGCCCGCTCGCGATGGCAGAATCCGAGCGCTATTTGCCGGACCTGGTGACCAGGATCGAGGCTATCATCGCCAGGCTTGGGCTGGGCGGCGAACCCATTACCCTGCGCATGACCGGCTGCCCGAACGGCTGCGCGCGACCTTATGTCGCCGAGATCGCGCTGACGGGACGGGCCCCGGGCAAATATAATCTCTACCTGGGCGGGGGCTTCCACGGCGAGCGGCTGAACAGGCTTGTCGCCGAGAATATCGGCGAGGAAGCGATCCTCGGAAAGCTGGAGGAAGTGCTTGGCCGCTACGCAGCAGAGCGCAGCACCGGAGAGCGGTTCGGCGACTTCGTGATGCGCTCGCTGCTCTAGCCCGTCAGGCGACGCAGACGGGGCAGTTATCGGCCTCGCCTGGCTCGACGATCCGCCCCTGGTGCTTCCCGGCCGCCCGGTCGACCAGCTTCGCGAGACGGATATCCTTGTCCGTGAGCCCGCCGGCCGAGTGGGTGGTCAGCCTCAGCTCGACCCGGTTCCAGACATTCTTCCATTCCGGGTGGTGCTGCTGCTCCTCCGCGGCTTTTGCGATCTCGGTCATGAAGGCGAAGGCACGAACGAAATCCGGAAACAGGAAGATAGCCTCAATCGCGTCGCCGCCGGGGGTAACTCGCCAGTCGGGAATGTTTCGCTGAGCCGTCTCGAGGGCTTCCTTGCCCAGCAGGTCGGCTTTCGTTGCTTCGCTCATCCGCTCGACTCCACTCTGATATTAGCCTGCCCGCACCCGGGGACTTTCCGCGGCCGGTTCGACTCGAAGCCGCCTCCTCAGGATGAAAAGATAGCATGGTTGGTTCCCATGCCGCGCAGCTTCTCAGTCCGCGCCGAGCAGCCTCGGGTCGCCCACAGGCCGCTGGCGGGCCGGAG
>CAZQLI010000002.1:5435-32528 GCA_964594145.1 uncultured Sphingomonas sp.
CGCCGAGCAGCCTTTCCTTCAAATAGCGGTGAGCGCGCCGCTGGTGCTTCTCCACGGCGCTCAGGCTGATCCCCAGGATCGCGGCAGTCTCGGCGAGGGAGATGCGTTCCAGCCGGCGAAGGAGGAGAACCTGCCTCGTCCTTTCGGGCAGGCTCTCGATCAGCCGGGCCATGATTTCGAGCTCCTGGCGGTCGCATAGCTGGCGGAACGGCGACGGCGCCTCGCTTGGGATCTCGATGAGCTCGTTGCTGTCAGCACAATCCGACGGCGCAACGCGTGCACGGCGAGCCCGGTCACGCAGGACCGACAGCGCCGTGCTCCAGATATAGTTTCGCGGGGCTTGGATGTGGTCGACCGACGCCGTCTGGCTAAGCCGCAGGAAGATGTCCTGGACGACGTCGTCGGTTGCAATGGGGCAACCCAGCTTGCGCAAGAGCCATTGGCGAAGCATCGGCTCGTGCGGCATGACCTCGCGCGCCAGCCATTTGGACCGTTCCGATGGACCGGTCGGGCCGGGCCGGGCGGGTCGATCCGGGCGGGCGCCGTAACTGGCCTCGCCTTCGTCGGCCGCCGCACTGATGCTCCCACAATCGAGCAGCATAACCTCTCCTCCGCGCGCGAAGAAACGATGTTGCTCGAAGCCCGAATATTTGCCGGCTCGGCCGCATCGCCTCTTCAAATTTGAAGAAGCATCCACCTTGCCCGGGTAGGCAGGTTGGCGTGGGCAATGCCCACTCTTGATGCTGGAGAATCATCCCTGGGGGACGCTCCTCCACTTCCTATGACGCAGGAAATGCGAAAACCCGCCAGCTTTTTTTGAAGCTTTTTTTAAACGGGCCCCTCCGGGCCCCCGCCGCGGCATGTCCCACGCGCCGGCCGCTCTCCGGTCCAGTCATTTTTTTCTTGGCCTCTCATTTTTCCAGGTGCGGCTTTCGAAAGCCCGAGCGTCTTTACATCGTGGATCGTCGCCCAACTCGACCGGGGCGGCGGTCCAACAGCATCAAGACTGGGAGCTCCAGTAGTTTCCAGGCCAACCTGCCCGCCCGGGCAAGGTGGAGGTTTCTCGTCAAAGGGAAACGATGCGGCCGGACCGGCAACCAAGCGGGGCTCGTGCAACGTCGTATCTCTTTGCTTGCAGTTGGAAGAGATGAACGAGTGCGCAATCTGGATCTGAAGACCGGCTGTCCCGAAGAAATAGCCGCAAGGCCGTGTGATACGCCTGCGGCCTGTCGGCCGCCACGGCTCAAGGTCCTCAAGTTCGGCAGCTCGGTGCTGAGGACGCCAGCCGACCTGCCGAGGGTGGCGGGCGAGATCTACCGGCTGGTCCGGGAAGGCGACCGGGTCATCGCGCTCGTCTCGGCGCTCGAAGGCCACACCGACGCGCTCCTGGAGGCCTGCGAGGTCGCCTCCGGCGGGCTTGCCTGCGCTGGCATTGCCGAGGCGGTATCGCTTGGCGAAGAACAGGCCGCGGCGCTTCTTCGCATCGCCTGTGACCGGATCGGGCTCGAGGCGAGGGTCACGCGGCCCGAGGAGTTCGGGATCGCCACCACCGGCAATGTCCTCGAGGCAAGGCCGCTCGAGGTCCGCGGCGACCTGTCGACGCTGTTCGATCACGGCAAGGTCCTGATCGTCCCCGGCTTTGTTGGGGTCCACGAGGGCGGCTTCCGCTCGCTCCTCGGGCGCGGCGGAACCGACTTCAGTGCCATATTCCTCGGCGGCGAACTCGGTGCCGACCAGGTTCGCCTCTACAAGGACGTCGACGGCGTGTTCGACCATGACCCGGCGCAGGGCGCAGCCAATCTATATCGCTTCGACGAGGTGAGCTGGTCGGATTGCCTGGCACTCGCAAGGCCACTGCTGCAGCCCCGTGCGGTCGAATATGCCAAGAGGAAGGGCCAGCGCCTCTCGGTCGGCGCCATCGGCAGTTCCGTCCCGACGCAGGTCGGGCCGCAAACGCTGCCACCGCGCGCCCATTTCCCCGCCCGGCCCTTGAGGATCGCGCTCGCCGGCTACGGCACCGTCGGCCAGGCCCTCGCCGAGCGCCTCCAGCTCGAAGAGCATTTCGAGATAGGCTCGATCCTGATCCGCGACCCGGTGAAAGAGCGGCGGGTCGTTCCTCCTGCTCCGCTCACCACCGATCTCCAGAAATTTTGCAGCATGCCCTCGGACGTGACTGTCGACCTCACCTCCTGCGCTGCGGTCGGCCATGCCCTCGCCCGGTTCAACCTCGAGCGCGGGCAGCCGGTCATCAGCGCCAACAAGCAGGTCATCGGCAACCATCTTTCGGATTATTCAAGGCTCTGCGTCGAAAGCGGCGCGAGGCTTCACTACTCGGCCGCGGTCGGTGGAAGCACGCCAGTGCTCGATACCGTCCGGGTCGCCCATTGGTCGGGTGATATCGAGAGCGTCCGGGCCATCCTCAACGGGACGGTCAACTTCATTCTCGACCTGCTCGCTCGCGGCGTCCCCTACCCGCTTGCGCTGGAGCGCGCTCAACGGGCCGGCTTTGCCGAGGAAGACCCGTCGCAGGACCTGGAGGGGCGCGATGCCGAGCTCAAGCTGAGGATCATCGCAGCCGAGGTGCTTGGTCCGAATGCGGCGATCCCGGTCGAGGTCCAGCCGCTGGAGGCGGGGCTGATCGAGGAAATTGCCGCGAGCGGACAGCGCTGGCTCCAGCTGTCCAGCCTCGAGCGCCAGGGACCGGGGTTGCGCGGCTCGGTCCGGATCCTGCCGGCAAGCGAGGTCCAGGATTTCACGCCGCCGGTAGCCGAGCGCAATATCGTTGCAGTCACGACGAGCGACCAGCGGCAGTGGCGCGCCTCCGGCCGGGGCGCTGGCGGGGCGGCGACCGCCGAGGCGGTGATGGCCGACCTCTACGACCTCTGGTCCCAGCGCGGGCTGCAGCAGCTGATCTCTCCTGGCCCGCTGGTATGGCAGCAACCGCTGCCACATCCCGCCTGATGGCCTGCAGGGTGGAACGGAATGTCCCAGAGCGCAGCGAAGGCCGCATCCTGGACGTCCTGCTGAGGCGGTTGGCCGGCCATCACCGGCTACCACTGGAAACGAGGGCAATGATCGCCGGACCGCAAGAGGCCCCACTGCTGCTGGTGCTCGGTGGAATCTCCGGCAACGCATCAGTCGCTCGGCTGGAAGGCGGAACGCCCGGTTGGTGGGCAAGCCTCTTCGGGGAGGGAGCGCTGCTGGGAACGCAGCGCTTCAGGATCCTCGGCATTGATTTTGTCGCCGACGAGAGCGGAGCATATGCCCCCGACACGTTCGAGCAGGCGAGCATCATCGCCGATACCCTCGAGGAAATCGGCGAAGAACCCCTTGCAATCATCGGTGCCTCCTATGGTGGGATGGTTGCGCTTGCCTATGCCCAGCGGTTCGATGCGAGGACCCCGCTCGTCATCGTCTCGGCCTCGGCCCGGCCCCACCCGATGGCGACTGCGCAGCGCAGCCTGCAGCGCAAGGTCGTTGCCCTTGGCCTTTGGCAGGGCTGCGCCGACCGGGCGCTCGCGATCGCCCGGGGGATGGCCATGCTCACCTATCGAACGGCACCGGAGTTCGCCGAGCGGTTCGAAGGCGGGATATGCTCGCCCGACCCGCTCTCGGCATCGCAGCCCATGGATTACCTCGAGGCGCGAGGGAAGGCCTATGTCGAGGCGATGAGCCCTGGCCGATTCCTCAGCCTCTCGGCATCGATCGACCGCCACCGGGTCGACCCGCGCCAGATCCGCAGCCCGGCCCTCGTCATCGGCGTCGAGGAGGACCAGCTGGTCCCGATCGGCGATGTCGCCGCGCTCGCCGCCGGCCTTGCCGGACGGACCAGCTTCAGGACCATCGGGTCCATCTACGGCCATGATGCATTTCTGAAGGAGCCCGAACTGCTTGGCCGCCTTGTCGACGAGTTCCTCGCCGAATGCGGCGGCAGGCTTGCCGAGCCCCTGGCGGAGACTGGAACATGAAGATGGACCTCCCTCATCCCGACACGATGCTGGCAGGCGCCGGGGTCGCGGCTGATGCATCGCACGGGGGGATAGCCCCGCCGCTCTGGTGTTCGGACACCAGCGAATGGCCCAACATTCATGACAAGCCGGCCTATGATTATTCGCGGACGGTCAACCCGAACCGCGACCTGCTTCTCGAGGCGATTTCCCGCCTCGAAGGGGCGAGCGGAGGCGCGATTACCGCTTCCGGCCAGTCCGCCGGGCTGCTTGCGCTCCTCCTCCTTGGCCGCGACGCCCATGTGGTCGCGCCCCACGACTGCTATGGCGGGACCTACCGTCTCCTCGCCGGACTTCAGCAAAAGGGCTGGCTCAAGGCCAGCTTCGTCGACCAGAACGACGAGGCGGCCCTCGAGCGGGCGTTCGAGAAGCAAGTGGACCTTTTCTGGATAGAGAGCCCGAGCAACCCGCTCCTCAGGGTCACCGACATCCGGCAGCTTTGCGATCGGGCCCACCAAGCGGGCGCAAGGGTGATCGCGGACAACACGGTCCTCACTCCCTGCCGGCAGAAGCCGCTCGAGCTTGGCTGCGACCTCGTCATGCATTCGACGACCAAGGCCCTGAACGGCCACCATGATCTTTTTGGCGGAGCGCTTCTCGGCAGGGACGAGGGCCTCGTCGAGGAAATCTGCTGGTGGGCAAATGCAGCCGGGATTTCCGCTTCGGCGTTCGACAGCTGGCAGACGCTCCGCGGGCTTCGAACGCTTGGACTGCGCCTCGACCGGCAGGAATCCAGCGCCAGGCGCATTGCCGGGTGGCTGTCCCAACGGCCCGAGGTGACCTGCATTAACTATCCCGGGCTTCCCGATCACCCCCAGGCCGAACTGGTGGCCCGGCAGCAAAGCGGCCCCGGCTTCATGCTGAGCTTCCAGGTGAAGGGCGGCGAAGAAGGAGCAAGGGCTTTCGTCGAGGCTCTCGATCTCATCACCCTCGCCTCATCGCTCGGCGGCTTCAGCACGCTTATTTGTACGCCATCGACCATGACCCACCGGGGAATGCCGCCCAGGGCCCAGGAAAGGGCTGGAGTAACGCCCGGCCTCCTTCGCCTGTCGGTCGGCCTGGAGCATCCCGAGGACCTGATAGCCGACCTGGAGCGGGCGCTCTCGGCGGGTGGCCCCGCAAGTTGAGAGATGGCAGGGGGCGTGACCTCGGCGAGGCCCCGGCCCCGGCCGGTCGGTCAACCCTCGACGCCCTCCAACTCGAAAGAGTCCCGGAACAGGCTTTCCATCGCCGCGAGCGCCTTTGCCGTGAGCGCAATCATTGCCTGGCGGAGGTCGAAGGGATTGGTTGCACGGATGATGACGCCGCGTTCCTCGAGCGCGGCGATCCAGCGAAGCCCTACGGTCGTTGGCACCTGGGCGGCGGAGCAGAGGCTTGCGACCGAGACCGGGGAGCGAACGAGGCTCTTGGCATAAAGCTCGAGCAGCATGTCCCAGCAGGGCTCGGAAAAGAGCAGCGGGTCAAAATATTTCACGCGATCCCGCCGCAGCTGGATGATGCCGCGAATGCGCCTTTCCATCACCTTGTCATTTTCGTCCGGCGCGATTGCGTATAAATCCTGGTTCACCCTGCGACCTTCGGCGTGCTTGAGGAAAGAAACGGCGAAGGCGGAGCCAAAGCGGGCAAGGCTTAATGAATGGACAATTTCTGGCGGGAAAAGACCGCAATTTTGCAGGTCCCTTCATGCAAAAGCCCGGGAAGCTTCCCGGCGCACCCCGGCAACCTGCCGGAATCCTTTCCTTTTCATGCGGGGTTTGCACTTTCGCGCGTCTTGGTGAATGTGAAGCCAATGGCCCTGAACCGATCCACAGCGAATCCGGCCGGAAAGGCGCCGCGGGCGCCGATCGCCTCGCGTGCGCGCATTTCCGAAGGCCATTGGTGGCGCTGGCAGTCCATCTGCTGGCGAGGCCATAGGCATAATCTCTAGAAAGTTTCCCGGACGAACCGGGATCCATACTTCGGAGAAAGGCCCGCCAGGCAAGTTGGCGGGCCTTTTTTTCGCGTGTCTCGAACCAAGAAGCGAACCAATTCATGATCATCGTACTGAAGCCCAATGCTCCCGATACCATCGCCCGGGAGCTGCTCGACCAGATCGAGCAAAAGGGCCTGAAACCATTGCACATGCCCGGCGCCGAGCGCGTCGTCCTTGGAGCATTGGGCGACGAACGGGTGCTGGCGGAGCTGGCGCTGGAAGCCCATCCCCATGTTGAATCGGTGAAGCCGATCCTCACTCCCTACAAGCTCGCAGGCCGCGACATGCACCCGCATGACACGATCGTGCGCATCGGCAGCGCAACGGTCGGAGGGAATGACTTCACGGTCATTGCAGGCCCCTGCGCCGTCGAAACCGAGGTCCAGCTGCGGGCTTCCGCGACGGCGGCGAAGAATGGCGGCGCCGCCGTCCTTCGCGCCGGCGCGTTCAAGCCAAGGACCAGTCCCTACAGCTTCCAGGGAAGCGGCGGGGAGGGTCTTCGGTTGCTGCGGAAGATCGGCGACGAGCTCGAGCTTCCAGTCGTCACCGAGGTGATGGACGTGGCGGACGTGGGCCTGGTCGCCGAATATGCCGACGCCCTCCAGGTCGGTGCGCGCAACATGCAGAATTTCTCGCTCCTGAAGGCCGTTGGCGCCCTTCGGAAGCCAGTCCTGCTGAAGCGTGGCATGGCCGCGAGGGTCGAGGACCTGCTGCTCGCCGCGGAATATGTGCTGAGCGAGGGCAATGACGAGGTGATCCTCTGCGAGCGCGGGATCCGCACCTTCGAGACGGCGACGCGCAACACGCTCGACCTCAACGCCGTTCCCTTCCTGAAGCAGCGAACCCACCTGCCGGTCGTCGTCGACCCCTCTCACGGCACCGGCATTCGCGACCTCGTCCCGGCGATGGCGCTCGCCGCCGCGGCTGCGGGCGCCGACGGTTTGATGATCGAGGTCCATGTCGACCCTCCCCGCGCATGGTCTGACGGGCCCCAGTCGCTCTATCCCGAGCAATTCGAAGAGCTGATGGGCCGCCTGGGCAAGCTCCTCAGTGCCCTTGGGCGGCGATGATGACGGCTCCATCGCTTCGCAGCGGCGAGGTTCTCGCGCTTCGCCGAACGCTCGTCGGAGCCCGGGACCCCCTGGCGCTGTTTGCAGCGCTCACCGGGGATGGCTCGAGGCCCGACAGGCTGTTTTTCGAGACCGAGGGCCGGGCGTTCATTCTCGATGCTGCCGCGGCGCGGGTGACGTGCCGCGGCCAGCAAGTCGAGCTCGAGGCGCTCGGCGACAATGGCCGGCTCCTGGTCGAGGCCGTCCGCGCACGGCTCGGCTCCTACCTGGTTGCCGGGACAGGCGACGGGATCAAGCTTTGCTTCCCTCGCCCCACCGGTGACGACCCTGCCGCCCGGCTTTTTGCCCCATCGCCTTTCGACGTGCTGAGGGAGATAGTCTTCGGGCTGAAGTCTCTCTCGCCTGAAGAGCCATTTGGCATATTTGCCACCGGTGCGGTCGCCTTCGACCATGTTGACCTCCTCGAGGACCTTCCCCCGGCAAAAAGCGACCCGTTCGGCTTCCCCGATTACCAGTTCTGGCTTGCCGAGAGCCTGGTGGTCATCGAGCCCCGGGGGACACGACTCGTCTGCAGCGCATTCGGCTCCGACGACGGGGAAATATCGAGCCGTTCGTTCCATTCCGCCGCCGAGCGCCTCGCGCGGCTGGTCAGCCGCTGCTCGGGCCCCGCCCCGCTCCCTCCCGTGGCAAGCCCGCTTCTGGCTCCTGCCGCGGAACCCGAATGCGACCTCGACGACGAGCAATTCGTTTCGCTCGTGGAAAGGCTGAAGGCCCATGTGGAAGCAGGCGACATCTACCAGGCCGTGCCGTCCCGGACCTTCAGCATATCCTGCCCCGATCCCCTGGCCGCATTTGCAGCGCAGCGCCGGCTCGATCCCAGCCCTTACATGTTCTTCCTTTCGACGCCCGACCACGCCCTCTTCGGAGCATCTCCGGAGAGCGCCGTCACGGTTCGTGGGGGCGATCGGCCGCGGGTCGAGGTAAAGCCGATCGCGGGCACCCGCCCGCGGGGGACAAGTGCCGACGAGGATGATCGTCTCGAGGCCGATCTTCGCCTCGACGGCAAGGAGCTCGCCGAGCACATGATGCTGGTCGACCTTGCCCGGAACGATGTCGCGAGGGTGAGCGCTCCCGGGACGAGGCGGGTCGACGAGCTGCTGGCCGTCGTGCGCTATGCGAAGGTCATGCACTGCGTCTCGGTGGTGAGCGGCGAGCTCGCGGCGGGGGTCGATGCGCTGAGGGCCCTCATTGCCTGTCTCAACGTCGGCACCCTCTCAGGTGCGCCGAAGCTCAAGGCTACCGAGCTGCTTCGCCGGTTCGAGGCAACGCGCCGCGGTCCCTATGGTGGAGCCATTGGCTGGATCTCGGGATCGGGCGAGCTCGACAGCGCGGTCATCATCCGCTCGGCGCTGGTGAAGGACGGGACCGCCCATGTCCGCGCCGGTGCCGGGGTCGTCCATGATTCCGTTCCGCTTGCCGAGGCCAATGAGACAAGGGCCAAGGCGTCCGCGCTGCTCTCGGCGATTGCAGGAGCCGGCCGATGACCCGCAATATCGTCATCGTCGATCATTTCGACAGCTTCAGCTTCAACCTCGTCGAGGCATTTGAGCGCCTCGGCTGCAGGGTCGAGCTGCTGAGGAGCAGCGCAGCGGCCAGCGAGGTCATCGAACGGGCAGCCAGCGCCGGTGCTTCCATCATCCTCTCGCCCGGGCCTGGCCGCCCGGCGGACGCCGGCTGTTTCGCCGAGACCATCCGGCTCGCCAGGGGCCGGATTCCGCTTCTTGGCATATGCCTTGGCCACCAGGCCTTGATCGAAGCGGCCGGGGGGAAGGTCGGGTCCGCCGGTTCGATCGTCCATGGCAAGGCTTCGCTCGTCGACCATGACGGCGCGGGGCTGTTCGAGGGCGTTCCGAGCCCGATGCGGATCGGGCGTTATCACAGCCTTTGCGCGCATGAGGCTCCAGGCCAGTTTCATGTCCATGCATGGCTGGATGGAATGGTGATGGCGATCAGCGACTGCCAAGCGCTACAGTTCGGGCTGCAATTCCATCCCGAGAGCATCCTGACGCCGCTTGGCGACCGGCTGCTCCGCAATTTCGTTGCCCATGAATCGGGGCAGCCGGCAGCCCCTTACGGCGGGCGGACACGAGCTTGCATCTCCACGTGCGGAAACGACCCGGCGATGCGTCTCTAGTCTGGAAAGGAAGGGCGGCCAGTGCCGCCCTTCCCTGCCGGCAGGCCGCCCCATTGCGGATCAAGCCGAATTGCCGACCATCCGCGAGACGAGGGGAAGTGGTGCTGAGTACAAGTCGCCCGGGTTCCAGCAGGGCATGGGTCCGACATGCAATCGAGGCCCTGGAAGCAGATCGCCAGCGGACCGCCGAGACCAACCTCGTAAGGCTTCCGCTTCCAGGCCTCGGCCCGGTCGACCTCTACCTGAAGGACGAATCCGGCCATCCGACCGGCAGCCTCAAGCATCGCCTGGCGCGCTCGCTCTTCCTCCACGCCATCTGCAATGGAAGCATCGGCGAGGGCGTCCACGTCATCGAGGCGAGCTCGGGCTGCGCCGCGATTGCCGAGGCCTATTTCGCCCGGCTGCTGGGGCTCGAATATACCGCGGTCGTCCCGCGCAGTACCGCGCCCGGCAAGCTGGACGCGATCAGGAACGCGGGCGGCAATGTCCATTTCGCGCCGCCCGGCGCCGACCTGACCGAAGTCGCGGCAGGCCTTGCCGACCGCCCGGGCCATTATTTCATGAACCAGTTCGTCAACGCAGAGCGAGCGAGCGACTGGCGCGGCAACAGCAATATCGGCGAGAGCATCATCGAGCAGATGCGCCTCGAGCCGCATCCCGTACCCGCATGGATCGTTGCAGGCGCTGGCACGGGGTGCACCGCGACCACCATCGGGCGTTTCATCAGGCACCGGCCGGAACTCTCCTCGACCCGCCTTTGCGTCGTTGACCCCAAGGGCTCGATCTTCTTCAAAATTTTCACCGAGGGCGAGCCTCGTGGCCCGGCCACCAACAGCGATTACATCGAGGGAATCGGGAAGAAGCGCCCCTCGCCCTCTTTTATCCCCGGAGTCGTCGACCGGATGATCTCGGTGCCCGATGCCGCCTCCATCGCTGCGGTGCGATGGCTCGAGCGGAAATCCGGGCGGCGCTTCGGGCCTTCTACCGGGACCAATCTGGTCGGCGCGCTGGCGCTTGCAGGCAGCGGGCCTGCCCGGCCCTCCAGCATCGTGATCATCGGCGGCGACCGCGGTGATCGCTATGGCGGGACCGTCTACGACGACGGCTGGCTCCGCACGGCCGGGATTGACCCTGGGCCCTGGACGGAGCGCCTGGAGGGCCTCGACCGGGGCGCTTCCTTTGCATGCGACGGACTGCTCGTTCACGACAGGAGCGAACAAGGCCGACTGGCGACGAGACCCCTTGCAGTTCCCGCCGGCCGACGCTAGGGGCGTTTCATCGTGATAACACAATGGAACATTTTATGGCTTCCCGATCGAAAGCCTGGCCGGCTCTTCGTAACCAACTTTTCGATGCCTTCCTGACCCTCGAGACCCGCGAGGAGGTGGAAGCCTTTCTCGCCGACCTATGCACTCCGTCCGAGATCCGGGCCTTTGTCGAACGCTGGCACGTTGCCCAGCTCCTGGAGGAAGACGAGCTTTCCTACCGCGAGATCGCGGAAGCTGCCGGCGCATCCACCACCACGGTCGTCAGGGTCGCCCGTTTCCTGAAGGAAATGCCGTACCAGGGATATCGCCTTGCCCTTGCCAGGCTGAAGGCGAGGCAGTCGTGAGCGCGCCAAGGCTTCACCTCGCGGTCCAGAAGTCGGGGCGCCTTTCGGACATGAGCCGGGAGTTGCTCCGCGATGCCGGGCTTCGGATCCAGCACGGCAAGAATGACCTTTCCGCCCGGGTCGAGAACTTCCCGATCGACCTCATGTTCGTTCGCGACGATGACATACCGGTGTTCGTCTCCGATGGCGTGTGCGAACTGGGAATCGTCGGCCTCAATGTCCTCGAGGAATATCGGCTCGGACACCCGGGCTCGGGCATCGAGATCGCCGCGAGCCTGGGCTTCGGCCGCTGCGGCCTCCGGCTCGCAGCACCGGAAGGCCTCGCCTACACGGGCCCGGCTTCGCTCGAGGGCAGCCGGATCGCCACCTCCTACCCGAGGATCCTCCGGCGCTTCCTCGACGAGCGGCAGGTGAGCGCCGACATCATCGAGATGAATGGCGCAGTCGAGCTTGCGCCACGCCTCCAGGTCGCGACCTTCGTCTGCGACATCGTCTCGACCGGGGCCACCCTCGAGGCCAACGGGCTCCGCGTGGTCGACAATGTGCTCGACAGCGAGGCGGTTCTGATCCGTACCTCGGCGCCGCTCGCGGCGGAGAAGAAGGAAACCGGCGAGAAGCTGCTGCGCCGTGTCGAGGGCGTCCTCGCGACCAAGGAATCCAAATATATCATGCTCAACGCGAGCAGCGACGCGCTTCCTCGAATCACCGAGCTGCTCCCGGGCGCAGGAGCACCGACCATTGTCCCGCTGCACGGGCAGCCCGGGCAGTTCGCAGTCCATGCCGTCTGCCAGGAATCGGTCTTCTGGGAGACGCTCCAGAAGCTGAAGGCCGCCGGCGCCTCGGCGATCCTCGTCGTTCCCATTGAAAAGATGATGATGTGAAGCAGCTCGACTGGAGATCCCTTTCGCCGCGGCAGCGGGCGTCGGCGCTGGCGCGGCCGGACGCGAGGTGCGACGAGCAGCAGGTCGCGGCCGTGCGTGACATCGTTGACTGCATCAGGTCCAACGGCTGGGACGCGCTCGTCCGCTATTGCCAGCAGTTCGACCGGGCACCGCCCCGGCGCGTCCCGACCGCCATTCTTGCCGACCAGGCCTTTGACGGGCTTTCCGCCGGCCAGCGCTCGGCACTCGAGCTCACCGTCCAGAACATCAGGGCCTTCCACTCGGCCGCCACCCCGACGGACGTCTGGTGCGAGCCCACGCCTGGCATGGAAGTCGGAAAAATCTGGCGGGCGATCGACCGGGTCGGCCTCTATGTCCCGGGCGGCAAGACGCCGCTGTTCTCGACACTGCTCATGCTCGGCATACCCGCCGGGATCGCGGGCGTGCCGGAAATCGTCGCGACGACGCCCCCCGACGCGTCCGGCGGGCTCGACCCCATGATCGCGCTTGCCGCCAGCCTCTGCGGAATCGACCATGTCTGGACCGTTGGTGGCGCTCAGGCCATTGCGGCGCTTGCCTTTGGCGCCGGCGACCTTGGAAGGGTCAGCAAGATCTGCGGGCCGGGCAATTCCTATGTCGCTCTCGCCAAGTCCTATGTCGCGTCCCTGCCGGGAGGACCGGCGATCGATCTTCCGGCCGGCCCAAGCGAGCTGCTTGTCATCGCCGACGACAGTGCCGACCCGCGCTGGGTCGCGGCCGACCTCCTGAGCCAGGCCGAGCACGACCCTTCGGCGCAGGTCCTCCTCGTCACGCCATCGAAAGCCGTCGCCGGCGAAGTCGCCAGGCTGCTGGCCGAGGGCCTCGCAGATCTCCCTCGCTCCACTATTGCCTCGGCCTCGATCGGCGAGGCGCGGGCGATCCTCGTCGAAGACCTCGAGCAGGCGCTCGAAGTCGCAAACCACTATGCCCCCGAGCACCTTTCGCTCGCAGTGGAAAAGCCCGAGGCGCTGCTGCCGCTCATCCGCAATGCCGGTGCGATCTTCTGTGGCCACCGTGCCGCCGAAAGCCTTGGCGATTATGTCAACGGCCCGAGCCACGTGCTCCCGACCGACGGGGCTGCCAGGGCCTGGAGCGGTGTCTCGACCTATACATTCCTTCGCAACATCAGCGTGCACAGGCTGAGCGAGCAGGCGGTGCGGAGGCTCGCCCCCGCGGCCGCCGAGCTCGCACGGATGGAGGGTCTCGAGGCCCACGCCCGGGCAGCCGACGCGCGGGTTGGAGCCCTGGCATGACAAGCCTCGCTGTTCGCCTCGCCCGCCCGGAGATCCTCGATCTCCCGGCATTCGACCTTGCCGAGACCGAGACCGACTATGGCCCGGAATCGATCAAGCTCGATGCCAATGAGAACCCCAATCCGCCGCTCGTGAACGCACCGATTGCCTCGACGGTAAACCGCTATCCGGAGCCCCAGCCGAAGCGGCTGCGCTCGGCGATGGCCGCTCTTTACGGCGTTGACCCCGGCCAGCTCCTCATCACCCGGGGAGCCGACGACGCCATCGACCTCCTGGTCAGGACCTTCTGCCGCCCGGGGCTCGACGCCATTGCAGTCTGCAAGCCGAGCTTCTCCGCCTATGCGCATTTCGCCAGGCTGCAGGGCGCACGCGTGGTCGAGGCACGCCTCAACGGCGAGTTTGATTTCGAGCTGGAATCCTTCCTTGCCGAGGTGAGCGGCGAGCGCTCGCTAAAGCTCGCCTTCCTCTGCTCTCCCAACAACCCGACCGGGAACCTCGTCGACCCGGAGCTGGTGCTCGAGCTCACCCGCAGGCTTCCCGATACGCTGGTGGTGCTGGACGAGGCCTATATCGAGTTCTCACAGCTCGAGAGCCTCGCCCGCACCGCGGCGTCGAGCGAAAATCTCGTCGTCCTGAGGACCCTCTCCAAGGCCTATGGCCTCGCTGGGGCGCGCATTGGTGCGCTGGTCGGGCGCGAGGACGTCATAAGCTTGGCTGCAAAGGCGCTCCCGCCCTATCCATTGTCGAGCCTGTCGATCGCGGCGGCGCTGGAAGCGCTGAGTCCCTCCCGCCGGGCGATCCACGACCAGTATATCGAACAGGCGAAGGCCGAGCGCGAGCGCATGGCGACGGGCCTTGCCTCCTCTCCCCTCATCCGCTCGGTACGCTCGGGCGGCGGCAATTTTCTGTTCCTCGAGGCAAGGAACAGCGAGGCGCTGGCGCAAAGGCTCCGCGGGCTTGGCATCCGGGTAAGGTTCAGGCCCAACGCTGCTCCCGGCGGGGTCAGGCTGACTATCGGAACGCCGGCCGAGAATAATGCCGCGCTGGCCGGCCTCGGGGTGCCCGCCGAGCCTGCGCCGTCGCGCCGCGCGACGATCACGCGGGACACCAACGAGACGAGCATCGCGCTCATGGTAGACCTCGACCGGCCGGGCCGACGAAGAATCGGGACCGGCCTCGGCTTTTTCGACCATATGCTCGACCAGGTCGCGGCCCATGGTGGCTTCTCGCTGACCCTCAATTGCGACGGCGACCTCGCCGTCGACCCGCACCACAGCCTTGAAGACGTGGCGATCGCGCTGGGGACGGCGCTTCGCCAGGCGCTCGGTGACCGGGCCGGGATCGGCCGGTTCGGCTTTGTGCTGCCGATGGACGAGGCCCAGGCCCAGGTCGCGATCGACCTGTCCGGCCGCGCGTTCAGCCGCTTCGAGGGAAATTTCCAGGCAAGCCACATCGGCGACTACCCGACCGAGATGACGGAGCATATTTTCCGCTCCCTCGCCGATAGCCTCAAGGCGGCCATCCACGTCCGGGTGGACGGCGAGAATGACCACCACAAGACCGAGGGCTGCTTCAAGGCGTTCGGCCGGGCCCTTCGCCAGGCGATTGCGTTCGAGGGCAGCGCCCAGGGCGTCCCAAGCACCAAGGGCCTGCTATGAAACTCGCCATCGCCGACCTTGGCTGCGCCAACATCGGCGCCGTCAAAAACGCGTTCGAGCGGCTGGGCCTCGAGCCGGTCGTCACCAGCGATGCCGGGGCGATCGCCTCGGCGGACCGGGTGGTGTTGCCCGGGGTGGGGTCCGCCGCATTTGCAATGAGGCGCATTGGCGAGCTTGGCCTGTTCGACTGCCTGCGCTCGCTGAGCCAGCCGGTCCTCGGCATCTGCCTCGGGATGCAGCTCCTGTTCGAAAGGTCGGACGAGCAGGACACGGATTGCCTCGGGATCATCCAGGGCAGGATCACGAAGCTCCAGCCCCGGCCGGGGCTCCCGGTACCGCACATGGGGTGGAGCAAGCTTGTCCCGGTGGGCGAGCAGCCGGTCCTGGGTTCAGGCGACTATTTCTACTTCGCCCATTCCTACGCCTGTCTCGAGGGCGAACAGGTGATCGCCACGGCCGACTATGGCGGCCCGGTAGCCGCGCTCGTCCGATCGGGCAATTTCCTCGGCGCGCAGTTTCATCCCGAGCGGAGTGGTCCGGCAGGCGCGCGCTTCCTCGAAGAGTTTCTCCAGTCATGATCGTCTATCCGGCAATCGACCTCCTCGGCGGGAGCTGCGTCCGGCTGCGGCAGGGAGTTTTTGAGGACGCGACCGTCTATTCCCTCCGACCCGACGAGGCGATCGACGGGTTCGAGGCGGCGGGCGCCGAGTGGGTCCATATCGTCGATCTCGACGGTGCGCGCGCCGGCGCTGCAAGCCAGCATGAGCTGTTCGCGACCCTTGCCAGGCGCTCCGGCCTGAAGCTCCAGGTCGCGGGCGGAATTCGGAGCGAGGACGACCTCCAGCGCCTGTTCGATGCCGGCGTATCGCGCGCGGTCATCGGAAGCCTGGCGGTGGCCGCACCGGAGAGGGTCCAAGAGATGCTTGACCGCTTCGGCCCAGATCGTATCGCCCTGGCGCTCGACGTGCGGATCGAGGAGGGTAGGCCACTGGTCGCCACGAGCGGCTGGCAGGAAATTTCCAGCGCCTCGCTGTGGGACGTCGGCGGCCAGTTTCCCGGCGCGCGGCACATGCTCATTACCGACATTGGCCGCGACGGCATGCTGGAGGGACCCAACCTCGATCTCGTCGCCGAGGCGGTGCGGCGCTTTCCCCGGGTCCAGGTCCAGGCGTCGGGCGGCGTTTCATCGGCTGGGGACCTCGTCGCCCTGCGGCGCCTCGGGGCGGCCGGAGCGATCGTCGGCAAGGCGCTGTGGGAAGGTATCCTGACGTTGGAGGAGGCGCTCGGCGATGCCTGCCCCTAGGATCATTCCCTGCCTCGATGTGCGCGATGGACGCGTCGTGAAAGGCATACGCTTCCAGGGTCACCGCGATGTCGGCGACATTGTCGAGCAGGCTCTTCGCTACCGCGACCAGGGCGCCGACGAGCTCGTCTTCTATGACATCACGGCGAGCAGCGAAGGTCGCAGCCTCGACCGGCAGTGGGTCGAGGCGATCGCCCGGGTGATCGACCTTCCGTTCGCGGTTGCCGGTGGCATCCGGTCGAGGGACGATGCCGCGGCCTGCCTTTATGCCGGGGCCGACAAGATCTCGATCAACTCGCCGGCGCTGGAGCGGCCCGACCTCATCGATGAGCTTGCGAAAGACTTCGGTAGCCAGTGCGTGGTGCTCGGCGTCGACAGCCTTCGGCAGGGCGCGGACTACCGGGTCAAGCAATATACCGGGAAAGTCGAGACGCTGCGTGACGCGGGCCGGCGGACCCTGGACTGGGTCCGCGAGGCAGCGTCACGCGGGGCCGGCGAGATCGTCCTCAACTGCATGGACCAGGACGGGGTCAGAAACGGCTATGACGTTGAGCACACCGCCGGGGTGATCGACGTCGTAGATATTCCCGTGATCGCTTCCGGGGGCGCGGGAACGGCGCGGCACTTCGTCGAGATATTCGATGCCGGCGCCGCCGGCGCCCTCGCCGCAAGCGTCTTCCATGATGGCCTGATTTCCATTCCCGGCCTCAAGGCGAACCTCGCCGCGGCCGGCATCGAGGTGCGCCAATGACAACGGAAAATTCGCGCGGAACTGTCCAGCCCGGGCTGTTCGACCCCGACGCGCTCGCCTGGGAAAAGCAGGGCGGGCTCATCCCGGCCATAGTCCAGGACGCCGGCTCCGCCGAGGTGCTGATGCTCGGCTACATGGACCGCCAGGCGCTCGACCAGACGCTTCGCTCGGGCCTCGTGACCTTCTTCAGCCGCTCGCGCCAGAAGCTGTGGCAGAAAGGCGAGACGAGCGGCAACCCGTTGCAGCTCGAAGAGATCCGGGCCGACTGCGACGGCGACACGCTTCTCGTCCACGCTCGCCCGAAGGGTCCGACCTGCCACCTCGGAAGCAGGAGCTGCTTCGGGGAAACGAGCGTCGGTGGCGCCGCATGGCTCGACAAGCTTTCCGGCATCGTCAGGCAACGCTCGGAGCAACTCCCGGAAGGGAGCTATACCGCAAGCCTCCTGAAAGCGGGCCGGCAGCGCATCGCGCAGAAAATCGGCGAGGAAGGGGTCGAGGTGGCATTGGCCGGCGCAAGCGGAAACGCCGCTGAATGCGCGGCCGAGATCGCTGACCTGGCCTATCACCTCGCCGTGCTGATGGAGGAGCTCCAGCTCAGCTGGGACGACGTCACCACGATCCTGAGGCAGCGGCACGCCGGGAGCTGAGCCCGGGAAGCCGGCGCGTCGCCTCCTTCATTTCCCGGACGAAGGAGCGGACCCGTTGGGCCGCATCACCGCCCCCTTCGATCAGCCTGACGATCGCGGAACCGCTGATTGCGCCGGCCGCACCCGCTTCGAGCGCTGCCCGGACATGCTCTGGCCTCGAGATCCCGAACCCGAGGATGGGAGGCGGGGCACCGTCGGCCTCCAGCGCCTCGAACAATTGCTCGTGGTCGAACCGCACCGCCTCGTCGGCTCCCGTTACCCCGGCCCGGGCAACGCAATAAGTATAGCCCCGGCAAGCCCGGGCAATGCGCCTTAGCGTGGGCCGCGGCGTGTTCGAAGCGGCGATCAGCACCGGATCAATGCCGGCATTGCCGGCCGCGTCCAGGAACGGGGCGGCCTCGAGCGCCGGAACGTCGGCGACGAGCAGGCTGTCGACGCCGGAGGCTGCGGCGGCCTCGTAGAACTGCGCCATGCCCCTCGCGACGACGATATTGGCGTAGGTGAGGATCCCGACGGGTACCAGGGGATGCCTGCTGCGGAAGTCAGCAAGCAGTGAAAAGCAGGCGGCCGGCGTCACCCCTGCCTCCAGCGCCCGGTTCGCGGCGGCCTGGATCACCGGCCCGTCCGCCACGGGATCGGAAAATGGTATGCCGACCTCGATCATGTCGGCGCCCCCTTCGACCAGCGCGTCGAGGAGCACCGCGCTCGCTTCCAGGCCGGGGTCGCCGAGCATCAGGAACGCACCGAATGCGCCTTCGCCGGCGAGGCCGGCGAACATTTCCTCGTATCGGCTCATGGCTGGCCTCCGATCAGTTTTCGTGCCTGCTCCATGTCCTTGTCTCCGCGGCCCGAGAGGTTGACGAGCAGAACCGTCTCCCGCTCCGCGGTTCCGGCGATTTCGAGCGCATGGGCGAGCGCATGGGCGGATTCGAACGCGCAGATGATGCCTTCCGAGCGCGCAAGTCGCTGGAAGGCATCGAGCGCCTGGCGGTCGGTCGCCCCGACATAGGTCGCCCCGCCGCTGTCCTTGAGAAAGGCGTGTTCCGGGCCAACCGCCGGATAGTCGAGGCCGGCCGATACCGACCAGCTCTCCTGCACCTGGCCATCGTCGTCCTGCAGCACGTAGGTGTTCGATCCGTGGAGAATGCCGGGCCGGCCGCGAAGGAGCGTTGCTCCATGCTCGTCGCTGCCAAGTCCCTTTCCTGCCGGCTCGACCCCGATGAGCTCGACCTTCGGATCGCCGATGAAGCCGGCAAAAAGCCCCATGGCGTTGGAGCCTCCACCGACGCAGGCAATGGCGGCATCGGGCAGCCGGCCTTCCTCGGCGAGGATCTGCTCCCTCGCCTCTTCGCCGATCACCTTCTGGAACTCGCGGACCATCAGCGGGAAGGGGTGCGGGCCTGCGACCGTCCCGAGAAGATAATGGGTATCTTCAAAGCTCGCCGCCCAGTCGCGCAGTGCCTCGTTGATCGCGTCCTTCAGCGTCTGGGCGCCGCTCGTCACCGGGATGACCCGGGCGCCCATCAGCTCCATTCGGAACACGTTGAGCCTTTGCCGCTCGACGTCCCGGGCTCCCATGTAGATGCATGTCTCCAGCCCGAGCAGCGCCCCGGCGAGCGCGGTGGCCACGCCGTGCTGTCCAGCACCGGTCTCGGCGATGATCCGGCGCTTGCCGATGCGCCTGGCAAGCAGCGCCTGGCCAAGCACCTGGTTGGTCTTGTGGGCCCCGCCGTGAAGGAGGTCCTCGCGCTTCAGGTAAATGCGCACCTTGTCGGAACCAAGGTTCCGGCACCTGGTAAGCGGAGTCGGCCGGCCGGCATATTTGGCGAGAAGCTCGTCAAGCTCGGCCTGGAATCCCGCGTCCTCCCGACACGCGAGGAAGGCAGCTTCGAGCTGCTCGAGTGCGGGCACCAATATCTCGGGGACATAGGCCCCGCCATAGGTGCCGAAGCGGCCACTCATCAGCATTCGACCAGCTCCTTCCTGCCGGCCGGGCGAAGTGCATCGAACAGCCGGGCGAGCTTCTCCGGGTCCTTGGCGCCCGGGCCTGCTTCCACGCCCGAGCCGACGTCGAGCGCATAGGCGCCGAGCCGCGAGGCTTCCGCGATGTTGGCGGGGTTGAGGCCACCCGCAACAAGGCCCGTCCGCAGCTCGGCCGAGCCCTTGACCAGCGACCAGTCGAACGTCCGCCCGGTACCACCCGACTGGGTGCCAAGCCTCGTGTCGAACAGCGTCCGGTCGGCGCCGTGCCTCGGGCCCGGCACGAAATCGGAGACCGCGCTGGCCGCCCATATCTCGCAGCCCGGTGGAAGGAGCGCCTTCAGCCCCAGCACATAGGCTGCCGGCTCGCTGCCGTGGAGCTGGACAGCCGACAGGCCGAGCGTTCGGGCCGCGAAGGCGACCTCCATCAGCTTGGCGTCACGGAACACCCCGACGATGCGACCCGGGAGCCGAGCATCACGGACGATTTTTTCCGCCTGTTCGAGCGTCAGGGCCCGGGGCGTCCCGGGGACCATGACCAGCCCCGCGTAGGTCGCGCCCGAGGCAAAGCCATGCCCAAGGTCACCTGCGTTGGTCACGCCGCAAAGCTTCACCCGTCCGAAGGCCAGCTCTCGGGCTTTTTCCCCGGGATGGTCGGCCTTCATGATTGCCGAGCCGACCAGGAAGGCGTCGGCATGGGGGCTGAGCCGCTCGACGTCGCCCCGGCTGCCAATGCCCGATTCCGCGACGACCAGCACGCCGGCCGGAACGAGCGGCGCGAGCGTCTCGGTGACCGAGAGATCGACCGAAAGGGTCTTCAGGTTGCGATTATTGATGCCGATGATCGTCGCGCCGAGCGCCAGCGCCCGTCGCAGCTCGGCATCGTCGTGGACCTCGACCAGCGAGTCCATTGCAAAACGGCTGGCCTCGGCGATCATTGTCCTCGCCTCTTCGTCGTTCAGGACCGAGAGCATCACCAATATGGCGTCCGCCCCATGTATCCGGGCCTCCGCCACCTGCCGAAGATCGACAAAGAAGTCCTTGGCGAGGATTGGCCCGCCGAAATTGGAGCGGACGGCATCGAGGTCCTCGAGCGAACCCCCAAAGTAAGGCCGGTCGAGCAGGACGCTCACCGCGTCGGCGATGCCCACATAGGAACGGGCGATCTCGCCCGGGTCGGCCGAGAGACGCAAAGGCCCTTCCGACGGCGAGGATCGCTTGACCTCGAGGATGAACCTGGAGCCGGTCTTCGAGAGGGACCTGGCGAGGCTTTGCGCTGTTGGCCGCGCCCTTGCGCGCAGGTCTTCGAGGGACGAGGCGCCGAGCCGCGCGGCAACGTCGCGGCGCTTGACCGAGACGATCTCGGCCAGCTTATTGCTGGTCATTGCTGGCCTCCACGAATGCCTGGAGACGGGCATGCGCGGCGCCCGAGCCGATCGCATCGACAGCCAGTTCGACGCCGGCCTTGAGATTGTGAGCAAGCCCCGCGGTCATCAGCAGGCCGCCGGCATTCAGCGCGACGACGTCCCGGTCGGCCCGGTCCCCTTTCCCGGAGAGGAGTTCGACCAGCCGCTCGGCATTTTGTTCAGGTTCGCCGCCAACCAGCGCGCTCAGCGGGGCCGCCTCGAGGCCCGCATCGGCCGGAGTGATCCGAAGCTCCTCGATGTCATCGCCATCGAGCCTCACCGCCACCGTCTCGCCGTGAAGGGCCATCTCGTCGAGGCCGGAGCCGTGAACGACCAGCGCCTTTTCGACGCCAAGCTCCCGCAGGGTAACCGCGACCGGTTGAAGCAGCCTGGGATCGGCGACTCCGAGTAGCTGTACGGGCGGCTCGGCCGGATTGAGGCAGGGCCCAAGCAGGTTCATGATCGTCCGGACCTTGAGCTTGCGCCGGACCGGGCCCGCATGCTTGAGGCCTGGGTGGTAAAGCGGCGCAAAAAGAAAGCAGACGCCGGTCTCGTCAAGCACCTGCCTCGAGGCCGCTGGGGAGATCTCGAGCCTTGCGCCCAGCTTTTCCAGGACATCGGCCGAGCCGCAGCGCGAGGTGATCGAACGATTGCCATGCTTGACGACCGGAAGGCCGGCGGCCGCTGCAACGAAAGCGACCGCGGTCGAGACATTGATCGAGCTCGAACCGTCCCCGCCAGTCCCGCAGCTGTCGGCAAAGAGGTAGCCGGGCCGCTCGAAGTCCGTGTCGGCCGCCCTCAGCGCCTCGGCAGCGCCCACCAGTTCGTCGACGGTCTCGCCCTTCAGCCGAAGCGCGATGAGCATGGCGGCGATCTCGGCCTCGGAGAGATCGCCCTGGACCAGTGCCTGGAACAGCGATCGAGCCGAGGGCCGGTCAAGCGAGTCCCCGAGGCACAGTTGCTCGAGCGCCAGCCGGGGCCGGTCGGGGGGCGGGGGCGCGAACTGGGGCACCACTGGCATTGTTGAAATCAGCTGCATCGGTCTGGTCCTGGGAGAATGGAAAAACAAAAAAGCCCGCCGGGAGCGGCGGGCTTTGGATGGTTCACAAAGGAAGGGAGCCGGTGTTTGCTCGCTATACCTCTGGCATGCCTTGCCGCCGCTGGGTGGAGTTCCACCACCAGCGCCAGGCAGCGAGGGCGATCGTGCGAATCGACTGCGGGGCCGCCAAAGCAGCCTCACCGAAAGCCAGTCGTGATCCCTCGAATAACATCGTCCTTAAACTCACTAGATATGCCGCGCGCGTCAAGCCTTGGCTTTTAATCAAGACGCGCCGATGCGAAATTCCCGCATGTCTGCGGCGCCGTTCGGACGCCGCCCGCCTTCTCCCAAAGCTGCTTGGAACGGGGGGTCTGAAAAGCCGCTGACGAGATGCCGGCATCCCGTTCGAGATCCACGACTCGGGAGAGTGGATCTGCAGGAAAAGACCGGCATCTCGTCTGTCCGGGCTACTTGCAGCGGCAGGTGGTTCCGCACTTGCAGTCGGTGCAGGCGCAGGTCGGCTTGCAGCGGTCCTTCTGTTCCTTCTGGTTGGCCATCGTCATTCTCCATTGGTTGCGAAGGCCGTCCTCATAGGGGCGCAGCAGCCGGCCCGGCTTGAACGCAACGGCTAAATTCGGGTCAGCGTGGTCGCTGGAAGACCGAACGTCCGCTTGAAGACCCGGCTGAAATGAGCCGAGTCCGAAAAGCCGGCCTGGTGGGCAGCCTCGGTCAGGCTGCAGCCCTCCTCGGCATAGGTCTGCACCGCCTTCACCAGCCGGAGCCAGAGGAGGAAGGTCTTGAAGGGGAGCCCGGTCTGCTCGACGAAAAGGTGCCGCAACCTGCTTGGCGAGAGGTAAATGCCCGCCGAGGCCTTTTCGAGGCTCAGCTGCTCCTCGAGGTTGTTGGACGCATATTCGATGATCCTGCGGACGCGCTCGTCGGGGAGCGGCGGCTCGATCCCCGGGGCAAGGACGTCGACAATGGCGCGACCGGCAGCCAGCAGCTCGTCGCGGCCAACCTCGCCATCGAACGTGGCGCAAAGCGGCTCCAGGAGCGCATCGATCCCCGGCGCTTTGATCTCGACCAGCGATGCTTCTGCAAACAACGACTGTCGAAGCGCCCGGCCAGGGCGGCTTTCCGGTTCGACGAAGATGAAGGCGAGAAGCCCGTGAGCGTCGAACCGGTGGAGCTCGTCCGCTGCAACGGCGATGCTTCGCGCAGCAATAGTCCCTCGGCGGGACTCCAGCGAAAGCGCGCCCTCGAGGCAAAAGCTGAGCTGAATGGCGTGATGGGAATGAAGGTCGGCATCGCCGAACCCGCCGGGTGCTTCGAGCACCCAGGCGCTCACCCCCTCTCCCATCGCCATCTTCGCGCGCCCCTTCGACATTCTCCCTGTCCCTTGGACCGCAACGCGGCGGTTGGCTGGCCGAACGGGAGGTAAGTAACCCTCCCGGCAATGAGCGCAATGCCGATGCCGCGCGCCTCAGGAGGCTCACCCCGGGTAGAAGGACAGGGAGCAGTGCGCTGCGACCAATGCACTGCCTCGCCTTTTGTCGTAACAGGCTGGACATGACCGAGCGACTGATCCCCGAGACCGACCTTCTCCTTCCGCCGGGCTATGTCCATCTCCAGACAGGAGGTGTCGGTACAATGCCGCGCGCCGTGTTCGAGGCCTTCACGGCCGCGGCCGCCAAGGTAGAAAATGACCCGGTCGGCGAGACCTATGGGCCCGGTATCGGCCGGATCGACCGCGTGAGGGAAAAGGCCGCGAACCTGCTCGGCTGCAGGGACGAGGACATCGTCATCACCTCCAGCACGACGTCGGGCATGTTCCTTCTCGCCCAGGGACTCGATCTTGGGCCGGGCGATCGCATCATCATCACCGACCATGAGCATCCCGGTGGGCAGCTCGGCTGGGAATGGGCCGCGCGGCGGTTTGGAGCGATCATCGACGTTGTTTCCATTCCCCCGTCGGCGTCCGACCTCGACGAGATAGTGGCCGCCTTCGAGGATGCTATCCGGCCCGAGACCCGGGTCATCTCCTTTTCCCACATCCTCTTCACAACCGGGGTGCGGCTTCCAGCGGAGCAGATCTGCGCACTTGCCCGGAAGCATGGCTGCCTCGCCATCGTCGACGGCGCGCAGTCGGCCGGGGCGATGCCGGTCGATGTCGTTTCCATGGGGTGCCATGCCTTCAGCGCAAGCGGGCACAAGTGGCTGATGGGGCCCAAGGGCACGGGGCTCCTTTATCTTCACCCCGAGCTATCCGGGCGGCTGGACGCGCTCCCGCTCATGGCCGGTCGCCGGTTCAACTCGGATTCCACCGGCATCGGCAATATCGCCGGCGCCCATGGGCTGGGCGCCGCGATCGATTATGCCATGGCGCTCACGCCCGAGAAGATCGAGGACCACAACCTCGCCCTTCGTTCCGAGTTGTTCGATGCGCTGGGGAGCCTCGCCGGGATCGAGATCCCCTCGCCACGGGAAGGGCCTACCGTCTCCGCCAACCTTGCCTTCACGCTTCCGAGGGGGACGGACCATAACCTCGTCCGGCGCAACCTCCTCCTGCGGCACAAGACCAGGCTTCGAGTGGTCGAGCGCTCCGGCTTTATCGCGCTTCGCGCCTCGCTCCACTGCCACAACCGCTCCGAGGACGTTGCACTGCTGATCGACGCACTTGGAAAGGAGCTTTCCTAGCTAGCCCTGCTCGCCCGGGATCGGTGTGGGCGTGTGAAGGGCCTCGATCACGTAGAGGCGCTTGACGAGGACATAGATGACCACCGTCAGAGGTGCAGCGAGAAGGACGCCGAGCGTCCCGAACAACATGCCAAGGCCGACCAGCGAAAAGAGCAGGACCACGCTTGGAAGCTCGACCGCATATTGCTGGACGAGAGGCGTCAGCACATAGCCTTCGAACTGCTGGATCGCGAGATAGACGAGCGCGACCCACAGGGCGAGATCGGGACTGACGGCAAGGGCGAGGAGTATTGCCGGGACCGCCGCGATGATCGGTCCGACGAACGGAATGAACTCGAGCGTGCCGGCAAGCAGGCCAAGGACGAGTGCAGATTCCAGGCCGAGCATCCACAATGCAATGCCGGTCAGCAGTCCGACCGCGACCATCGCGATGAGCTGGCCTCTCAGCCACAGCCTCAGCGCCCGTTCGGATTCGTCCATCGCCTCGGCGAATAGCTGGCGCTTTGAGGGCGGGATGAGCTTGACCGCGCCGGTACGGTAGAAACGCGGTTGCAGTGCGAGGAAGATGCCGCCGAACAGGACCACGAGAAGTTCGGCGAGCCCGTTGCCGACCGACATCACTGCGTTGCTCAGGCTCGAGAAGGAGCCGCTGCTCTGGCGGGCGGATTCGACGATCTGGCCGAGCTGGTCGCCAAGCCCGATGTCGCCGATCCGCTCCTCGAAGGAGCGCCATGCGACCGGCAGCGTGTGGCGCAGCGTATCGACCTGCACGCCGATCTGGTGGCCAAAGAGCAGCGCGAGCCCGGCAACCGACCCGAGGATGAGGATGATCGACAGTGCAAGCGCAATTCCATTGCGCCACCCGGTCCACTCGATGATCCGGTCCGCAAGCGCCCTGAACACCGTCGCCACTACCACCGCTCCGAACAGCATCAGGAGCAGGCTTCTCAGATACCAGGCGAGGTAGAAGAGGGTGACGAGGCCGAGCGCAATAAGCACTCGCCGGATGAATTTCCTGTCGTCCATCCGTTCCTGAGGCTGCTTTGCCATGTCAGCCCTCCTCAGGCCTGTTCGGAAGGCCAGTTCTCGATGATCGAGACGAACCGCGAAAGCCAGGCATTGGTCTGGTGCCCGTCGACCACGCGATGATCGATGGTAAGAGTCACATAGGCCATTGGCCGGACGAGGATCGCATCCTGGCCGTCAATCTCGCGGACGACCAGCCTCTTCTCGAGCTTGCCGATGCCGAGGATGGCCGCCTGGCCAGCGTGAAGGATGATCGGCGCCGCGAGGAGGCTTCCGGAGACGCCATGGTTGGAGATTGTGAAACTCCCGCCGGACACGTCAGCCCCGGTCAGCTGCCCCGAACGGGCGCGGGCCGTCAGCTCATCCAGCTTGCGCCCGATTTCCTCGAGCGACAGGGAGCCGGCGTCCTTGACTACCGGAACGACGAGGCCCTTGTCGCCGAGGGCAGTACCGACGCCGATGTTGATCGTTGGCGAAAGGGCGATCCGGTCTTCTTCCCACCGCCCGTTGATTGCCGGTGCGCTCTCCATCGCCTCGGCCGATGCCTTGACCAGATAAGCGGTGTAGCTGAGCTTGACCCCCTTCGCGGCAAGGCTCGCCTTATGGGCTGCCACTGCCGAGAAATCCGCCTCGAAGACGGCGGTTACATGGGGTGCCTCGGACACTGCGCGGACCATGTTCTCGGCGATCTTGAGACGCATCCGGTCGTGCGGGATGTCGCGGCCAGCGAGCCGGCCCGGTTTCGCGGAGCGCTCCGCAACCCCCGCGACCGTCGCTTCCTCGACCGCCCGGTCCACATCGTCGCGGGTGATCCGGCCGTCGCGCCCGGTACCCTTGATCCGGGACGGGTCGATATTGTGCTGTAGCAGCGCCCGCCTGACCGACGGCGAGAGCCGTTCCTCGGTTCGACCGGAGCCTGCCAGCGGCTGGGGGCGCTGCTCCGTGGCCGGCTCGCTCGCCACCTCGCCCGGGACGAACGGGAGCGGGTCATATACACCCGGCGAAATCCTCGCGAGCAGCGCTCCGGGCTCGGCTTCTGCGTCCGTATCGAGGAGGATCTCGGTGAGAACCCCGGCCACCGGGGATGGCACTTCCTGGGTGACCTTGTCGGTTTCGAGTTCGACCAGCGGATCGTTTACCGCGACCGTTTCGCCGACCTTTTTCAGCCAGGAGCGGACCACCGCCTTGGTGCCTTCCTGCTCTTCAGGAACCCTGACCTCTGCCATTTAGAACCCCGTCAGCCGATCGATTTCCGCGCGGATCCTCTCGACCGAGGGAACCGCCCATTCAAGGAGAGCCGGGTGGTGAGGGCTCGGAACGTCGGGCATGGTCACGCGCGCCACCGGCGCATCGAGATCCAGGAATGCCTCGTCGGCGACGACCGCGGCGATCTCGGCGCCGAAGCCCCCGGTGCGAAGATCCTCGTGGACTATGAGGCAGCGCCGGGTCCGGCGAACGCTCTCGAGGACCATCTCGCGGTCCCAGGGCATGAGGGTGCGCAGGTCGATGATGTCGGCGCTGATGCCCTCGGCGGCCTTTTCACAGCGCGGCACCATCG
>CAZQLI010000003.1:0-28583 GCA_964594145.1 uncultured Sphingomonas sp.
CCATGAGGTTCTCGACCGTCTGGTCCGAGAAGACCACGCCCCAGCCGAACGTCACGCCCTCGGCATTGCGCTCGAACACATGGAGTTCGTGGCGCGGGTCCCGAAGCTTCATGGAAATGGCGAAATATAGTCCGGCCGGACCTCCACCGATGCACGCGATTTTCAAGCCCGGATTCTCCCGCTTCCGTTGCCATGCTAGCCCCAGCCGCCGGCCGATGCACCTGTCATCGCGATCCGGGTCCCGACTCGGCGCCGAGAGGCCTGGCCGAATCCGAGTCGGCGGCGCGGAGAGCATGGCAAGCCCCCGATTTTCCCAAAGCGGGACGATCACTCCACAATTTTTCCACAGGCCCGATGAGTGGTCTCAATCCCCGTTGAATCGCCAAAACGAGTGGCAGGAGCCGCTGTTAACCTTTCGCTAACCAAGACCGTAAAATTAACACGAGTTAACTTCGTCCATATTCCGTGAATCTATTCGCATGGTTCCTCTGGCTCTTTTCGTAGAAAGCAAAGACGAGTTCCTAACTTACTTAGGAATATCTGGCGATATCTGAAGTGACTACTTTATAATTGTTGTCCGTTAACCAGTAAATTCGTAAGCAAAACGCCCATCGGGTCCTGTGCACATACTAGGATAAAAGCGCCCATGCTTGAAAATTCCTGAATTGCAGTGTTTCTATTGCATTGCGAGCGCGGGGGCGGTCTCGACTAATCGCGGTTGCATTAACCGAGAGGGTTAACAGCTGCCCCTGCCACTGGAATTGACGCAGACGGGATCGCGCCCGTCGCAAAGGGCAGAGGTGGTTATGCGGTACGAAGATGCTTCGGGTGCGTTCCAGGCTTCAGGGCCGATCGCCAACGATGATGCGGATACGCTTGCAGCGGGTTCGCGCGGGCCAGCCACTGGCAACCTGATCACGGGCGAGGGCACCCAATATGGTGAAGCCGGTGCCGATCAGGCCGCAGGCGCCCAGATCGCTGCCATCGCCGGCCAGGGCGGCGAGGACTCCAGCTTCTCCGGGGGCAAGCTCAGCGTCGCTGGCGCCTTTGGGCAGCTGACCGTCGATGCCGAGGGCAATTACAGCTATCTCGCCAATGCCGGTGCGCCCGAGAATGTGCGCGATCGATTCACCTACACGCTGGCCGACAGCGAGGGGAACACCGATACCGCCGCGCTGATCGTCGAAATCGGCAAGACGCCGGCGGTCATTCGCGCCGACGCGCAGCAGATCGTCCCGGGGCCGGATGGCGTCATCACCCTTCCGCCGGGCGTCGAGCTCAGCGACATCATGGTGGTCGGCCGCAACCTCGTCGTGAACATGCCCGACGGCACGCAGCTCATCATCGTCGATGGCGCCGTGTTCGTTCCGCAGCTGGTGCTTGGCGGGGTCGAGGTCCCGGCAACCAACGTCGCCACGCTTCTGATCGGCCAGGAGCCGCAGCCCGCGGCCGGCGAAACCCCGCCGTCGTCAGGCGGCAATTTCGCGCTTCCGCCGCCCCCGCTGGACCCGGGCGTTCCGCTCGGCGACCTGCTTCCGCCGACGGAATATAATTATACGCCGCCCGAGCCGCAGGAGACGTTCGTCCCGGTCGACAATGAACCGGAAATCTTCGTCCAGCCCGATGGCCAGCCGGCGACCGTGGCGGCCGTTGACCAGGTCGACGAGGCCGGCCTGCCGACGCGCAATGGCGGCGAACCGGAGGGAAGCGGCGAGGGCGCCGACGGCAATCCCTCCAACGACAGCGACCCGAGCGAGGCGACCGGCGGAGTCATCGTCTACAATTCGCCGGACGGCGTCGATTCCATCACCATCAACGGCGTGGTCGTCACCACCGTTGGCCAGGTCATTGCCGGCGAGTTCGGCACGCTGACCATCACCAGCATCGCGCCGGGCCAGATCGGCTATACCTATACGCTGCTCGACAACACGTCGGGCGATACGACCCATGACGACTTCCTTGTCGTCCTGACGGATTCGGACGGCGACCAGGCGTCCGCCACCCTCACCGTCAACATCATCGACGACACTCCGACGGCGGTGAACGACACCGATTCCATTGCTGCTGGCGAATTTGGCCCGGCAACCGGCAACGTCCTTACCGACGCTGACCCGGGCGACGCCGGTGACAGCGACAATGGCGCCGACACGGTCGGCGCGGACGGTGCCGAACTGAGCAACGTGACGGGCTTCGGCGCAACCACGCCAGGTGAAGGCGGATGGGTTGTCCAGGGTCAATATGGTGTCCTCACCATCAATGCCGACGGCAGCTACAGCTATGTCCGTGACCCGGGAGCGCCGGGTGGCGTGACCGACGTTTTCACCTACACGCTGACCGACGGCGACGGCGATACCGATACTGCGACGCTGACCATCGATATCGGTGACGCGGTTCCCGAGACGGGCGAGAACCCGGCTGTCCTGCTCGACGACGATGCGCTTGCCAACGGCAACCCCGGCGGCGTTGGCGACGACGTCGACGCGGCCAATGTCACCGGCACCCTCGCGGGTTCCGGCGGCGACGGCGCGCTCGCCTTCGACCTGCTTCTGACCGGTGCTCCGGCCGGTTTCACCTATGTCGACGGACCCAATGGTTCGGTCCTGGTCCAGCAGGGCGGGGTCACCGTCCTCACCATCACCATCGACGCAGCCACGGGCGAATATAGCGTTACCCAGAATGCGCCGATCGACCATCCGGCCGGAAGCGACGAGAATAATGTCAGCTTCACGATCAACTACCGGGTGACCGACGCTGACGGCGACAGCGCCGATGGCTCGCTGTCGATCAATGTCGACGACGATACGCCGGTGGTCGAAGCCGAGCTCGACCGCGCAGGAGCGGTCACGGTCGACGAAAGCGGCCCGACGGGCGCCTCGACGATCGTCATCAACGGCGTCGCCAAGGGCGACGACGGGGATGTCGCCGGTTCCGGCCCGATTGGCCGCGCCGTGGGCAGCACCGCGGTCGTGGACGCGACCGCGCTGTTCGGCGCCGACGGCCCCTCGGGCAGCGGCCTGACCTATTCGCTCCAGCTGGGTGGCAGCGACACGCCGCTGACGTTGACCGACGGCTCAGCGATCGAACTTCAGCTGATCGACGGCGTCGTGGTCGGTGTCGTCACCGAGGGACCGCATGCCGGCGAAGCGGCGTTCGCGATCGCGATCAATCCCAATACCGGCGTCGCGACGGTCGAACTCTATCTCAGCGTCGACCACCCGGTGAACCCGGATCCCAATGACGCCCTGCCGCTCGGACCGGACACGGTCAGCGTCGTTGTTACTGCGACCGACGGCGACGGCGACACCGCCGGGAGCGACCCTGTCGATATCTCGGGCCTGTTCGAATTCCGTGACGATGGTCCCTCGGTCGATCCCGAGCTCGATGCCGATGCGACGGTAACGGTCGACGAGAGCCTTCCCTCGGATGCGCCCGGAATCGACACTGGCGGGATCGTCAAGGGCGATGACCCCGATCTCGCCGGCGGCGTCGCCATCGGCCAGGCCAATTCGGGCGTCGCGATCGTCGATGCCAACGCGCTGTTCGGCGCGGATGGCCCGGCAGCCGCAGGCAGCCTTAGCTATGCGCTCAGCATCACCAACGCCGATGCGGGCGTCACCCTGACCGATGGGACGCCAATCGTCCTGACGATGGTGGGCGGAGTGATCGTCGGCGTCGTCGACGGTGGCGTGTTCGATGGCCAGGCCGCGTTCGCAATCGCGATCGACCCCTCGTCGGGCATCGTGACGGTCGAGCAGTATCTCAGCCTCGATCACCCGCTGAACCCGGATCCCAACGACCCGCTCGGCCTCGGTGAAAACAGCGTCGCGGTAACAGTGACCGCGACCGACGGCGACGGTGACCCGGTCACCTCCGACGCGGTCGACATCTCGGGCCAAATCACCTTCCTCGACGATGGACCCTCGGTCGATCCCGAGCTCAATGCCGATGCGACGGTAACGGTCGACGAGAGCCTTCCCTCGGATGCGCCCGGAATCGACACCGGCGCGATCGTCAAGGGCAATGACCCCGACCTCGACGGCGGTGTCGCTCTTGGCCAGGCCACTTCGGGCGTCGCGATCGTCGATGCCAATGCAGTGTTCGGCGCCGATGGCCCTGCCGCTGGCGGCGGGATCGGCTATGAGCTCAGCATCACCAACGCCAATTCGGGGGTGACGCTGACCGACGGGACGCCGATCGTCCTGACGATGGTCGGGGGCGTGATCGTCGGCGTGGTCAATGGCGGGGCGTTCAATGGCCAGGCCGCGTTCGCAATCGCGATCAATCCCGACACGGGCGTGGTGACGGTCGAGCAATATCTCAGCCTCGAACACCCGGTAAACCCGGATCCCAATGACCCGCTCGGCCTCGGTGACAACACCATCGCCGTGACGGTCACGGCGACCGATGGCGACGGTGACCCGGTCACTTCCGATGCGATCGACATTTCGAACCAGATCAGCTTCCTCGACGATGGGCCCTCGGCCGATCCGGTGCTCGAGCAGAATGCGACGGTAACCGTCGACGAGAGCCTGCCCTCCGCGGCTGCGGCCATCGACACGCTCGGCATCGCCAAGGGCGATGATCCCGACCTTGCCGGCGGCCTTGCCATTGGCTCGGGCAACAGCGGGGTCGCGGTGATCGACGTCAATGCCTTCTTCGGCGCCGACGGCCCGGCTGCAGGCGGCGGCGTGAACTATGAGCTCAGCATCCTCAATGCCGCTTCAGGTCTCACGCTCACCGACGGAAGCGCGATCGAGCTCCAGCTGCTTGGCAACGGCGTCGTGGTCGGTGTCGTCGATGGCGGCACTTTCGACGGCCAGGCCGCGTTCGCAATCGCCATCGACCCGGTAACGGGCGTGGTGACGGTCGAGCAGTATCTCAGCCTCGATCATCCGGATGACACGGACCCGAACGACGCGCTCGGCCTCGGCGAGAACACTCTGGGCGTCAGTGCCACCATCACTGACGGCGACGGCGACAGCATCACGACCGACGCGATCGACATCAGCGACCAGATCACCTTCCTCGATGATGGTCCGACTGCTGCAGTCAATCCGCAGGCCCAGCTGGACACGCTGGTCCTCGACGAGACCACGCCTCCGGGCACCGAAACGGACGGCGATTCCAACCCGGCCGGTCTCGTCTCCACGACGGCCAATTTTGCCGATAATTTCTCGGCGGTCGTCAACTTTGGCGCCGATGGCCCCGGCTCGGTCAGCTACTCGTTCGTCCTTGACGGCGAGGATGTTGCCTCCGGCCTCTACGCGGTCGATCCGAGCGATACCGAGACCGTCATCGACGGTTACGGCCAGGGATCGGAGATCCTCCTCAACGCAAGCCCCGATGGCCTGACCATCACCGGTTCGGCAAACGGGACAGACTATTTCACCATCACGATCGACCCGGTCACCGGCGTCGTAACCTTCACCCAGCTCGACAACATCTGGCACGCCAATACCGGCAGCGATGATGATACCTCGACGCTGATGGCGGACGTTGGCGCGCTGCTGGTCCGCCAGACGGTGATCGACGGCGACGGCGACAGCGCTACCGCTGACCTCGACATCAGCCAGGGCGTGTTCCAGATCGAGGACGACGGCCCGGTTGCGACCAACGACGTCGATGAGATCCTCGCCGGCGGCGCGACTGCCGAGGGTAACGTCCTCACCGGTGCTGGCACCAATGCGGGCGCTGCAAACGCCGATGACGTCGGTGCCGACCAGCCTGGCCGGATCAGCCAGATCAGCGGGGTCGGTGGTACCGACGCCGTGTTCGAAGGCGGGGTTCTCGAGGTCGACGGCCAATATGGCACGCTCGTCATCGATGCGGACGGCAACTATACCTATACCCGCTTCGACGGCAGCGCCGGCGACGTGCAGGACATCTTCACCTACACGCTTATCGATGCCGACGGTGACACCGATACCGCCACCTTGACCATCAATATCGGCGATGCGGCGCCGAACCTGCCCGATCCGGCGCTGGTGCGCCTGGACGATGACGCGCTTGCCAATGGCAATCCCGGCGGCGTTGGCGACGATGTCAACCAGGCCGGTCTTCCCGGCCAGCTCGCTGGCACTGGCGGCGACGGTGATCTCACCTATAACTTCACCGGTATCGACAACCTGCCGCTTGGCTTCAGCGCAAACCCGGTCGATGCTTCGACGGTCCAGATCCTGCAGGGCGCCACTGTCGTCCTGACGATCACGCTCAACAACGACACGGGCGCCTTCAATGTCGTCCAGAACAACCCGATCGACCATCTCGCTGGTGACAATGAAAATAATTACCAGTTCTCGATCGGCGTCGAGGTCGAGGATGCCGACGGCGACACCGACCCGGCGACGATCACGATCAATGTCGATGATGACACGCCGGTGCTCCAGAATGTGGTCGCGGGCGCATCGGTCGATGTCGACGAGACGGATGCAGGCTCTCCTGCCGGCTTCCCGATCAGCGACACCAGCGCAGGCGCGGTTATCACGGCCGAGACGCTGTTCGGTGCCGATGGCCCGGCGGCGGCCAACTCCGTCGTCTATGGTCTTGCCATCACCGGTGGGCCTGGGAGTGGCTTGCAGACGGCAATCGGCAACCACCCGATCACGCTGGTCCAGCTCGATGGCGACACGATCCAGGGCCAGTACCAGGACGGTGGCACCAAGGTCGCGTTCACGATCCAGATGAATGCCAACGGCACCGTCACCCTGACCCAGAACGTGCCGCTCGAACATAATGTCGATGGAGGCCCTGGCGCTGCCCACAACGACACGCTCGACCTGACCGGTCTGGTCAATGCCACCATCACCATCACCGACCATGACGGCGACAGTGCTTCGGGCTCCGCCCCGATCGGTGATAATCTGACCTTCTTCGACGATGGTCCCTCGGCAGGAATCGTAACGACCGGCCAGTCGGTGAGCGTCGACGAGACGGCGGGCAACCAGGGTGACTCGAACGACGTCACTGGTCCGCTCGCAGTGTTCAACGGCGTTGCCAACAAGGGCACCGACGCCGACATGCCAGGCCCGCAGTTCGGGTCGAACGCCTCGGCGATCGTAGCGGCCAATGGCGCCGACTATGGTGCGGACGGCGCCGGCACGACGCTGTTCAGCCTGAGCGTTGCCCCGGGCGGAGTGGACTCCGGCCTCGATACGACGGCGGGGGTCAACATCTTCCTGTTCCTGGAAAATGGCCTGGTCGTCGGGCGCGCCGGAGCCGACGCTGCCGCGGCAGCGAGCGGACCCGCGGCGTTCGCCCTCGCCATCGACCCGTCGACGGGCGCCGTCAGCATGGTCGAATATATGTCCATCCTGCATCCCGACGATGCGAACCCGGACGATGTTGTTTCGATCACGAACACCGCGGTCCAGGCGATCGTAACGGTGACCGACAGCGATGGCGACACGGCGACCAGCTCGGTCAATATCGGCAGCCAGATCCAGTTCCAGGACGACGCCGGCACGCTCGGTGAGTTCGAGGACCACGTGGTGCCGAACGAACCAAATGCCACCGGTCACGGCACGTTCGACTATGACCCGGGCGCCGATGGCCACGGTTCGTTCAACATCGTCGGGCCGGACATGGAGAACGTCACCTATGAGCTCGAGCAGAACGCCGAGGGTGCGCTCCTCACTGCGACTCTGGACCCGGACGGTCCGGGCGGCGCGGATCCGGTCACCCTGTTCACCCTGCAGGTGAACGCGGACGGTACCTATGACTTCACGCTCGTTACCCCGGACGCTTCTACCGACCAGACGTTCAGCCTGCTTGGCCTCGCGTCGGGGCAGCAGGAGTTCATCGAGACCGCGGACGGACTGGTCGAGTTCACGCCCCACAACCACCTGGGAGTGGACACTGGTACGGTGAACTCCTCGCAGGCCGGTTTCGGCAACAGCAACCAGTTCACCGGGAACGGCGAGGCCATCACCTTCGAGTTCCACGACCGGTTGGATGCCGGGGATACGCCGACAGGCACACATCCCGATTTCGTGTCGAAGGCGTCGCTGACCGTTCCTTCCAACGGCCTCAACGGCAACTCCGAGACCATCACCTGGTACGCCTATAATACGGAGACGGGTGAAGAAGCGACGGGCACGATTCAGGTCGACAGCAACACGACCGAGCTGGTGTTCGAGCCTGGTTTCGACTTCAACAAGCTGGTGATCGAGGGTTCGAACGCGGATGGCCAGGGTGTCCGCCTGACGGCGCTCACGCTCACCAAGACCATCCTGCCCCAGGACTTCGACCTTGATTTCGACGTCCAGGCCTTTGATGGCGATGGTGATCCGACCGTCCACCAGAGCTTCACCATTTCGGTGGACGCGGATGCTCCGATGACCCTCCTTGCTGCCCACGACAGCGGCGACATTGGCAGCTTCTCGAGCCTGGCCTTCAGCTCGGGTGAAGAGCAGGTGCAGAAGACCGCTGCCAACAGCAATACGCTGACAATGGCAGCAGCGGTCGCCGCATCCGGAATGGCTGAGCCCGTTGCGGCACAGCCGACGGTCAACGTCGAGAGCCCCGATGCGTCGGACGCCTCGGTGATCAGCTTCAGCAGCCAGGTCGTCGAGAAGCTGGTGGTGGACGGCGAGGATGGCAGCAGCGTCAGTGATGCCGGATCGTCGGAACTATCCGGCGCCGACGCCGGGCCGGACAGTTCGTCCGGAAGTGGACGCGGCTCGGAAATGAGCGAGGGGCACCAGCTCGACGCCGTCTCAAGCCATGGAGCCAGTGAAGCCCCGGCCAGCCAAGCGGCCGAAGACCACGGCCCGGCAGCCACTGCCGATGCCCAGGTCGCAAGCGCTCCGACCGTCGCCATGGCCTCGGCGGAACAGCTGCAGGCCGCTGGCCTCGAGGCCCAGGCATCGGGGACCGGCTCGGTCGAGCAGGTTCTCGCCGATGCTCTCGGCCACGGCGCAGCGCCGACCGTCGACGACCTGCTTGCCGCGCTCTCGGGCGGAATCGGCGGGCTTCCGCAACTTGCCCAGCTGGCAAGTCACGACGCCGGCTCCGTGCCGGGTTGGGACATGGCCAGCCACGCAGTTGCCGGGGGTGGCTTCGACATGATGTTCAAGGTGGATGTCGCAACGCACCACCAAGACGCAATTCAGCCGGCAGTTAACGGCTGATCGGGGCACGGCCCTCCCTGGTGGACGGGGAGGGCCTCTCGCCCATGACCAGAAGGGGGAAGACATGAAAAGGAAGCACTGGACGATGATCGTTCCCGGGGCGGTGCTGCTGTGCGCCACTCCGGCTCTTGGCGTGGAACTGCGCGACGCAGTTCAGTCCGCACTCACGACCAACCCGGAAATCCGGCAGGCGGTGCACAACAAGCTCGCCACCAAGGAAGAGCGCAAGCAGGCGGAAGGTGCCTGGTATCCGCGCATCTCGGTCGAGGGATCGGCAGGACTGCGCAAGCTGCGCAACCCCACCCGCCGCAGCCTCGGCATTGCCGGCGAGCGGCTCGAGCCCGTCGAGGGCTTCATCATTGCTGACCAGCTGTTGTGGAACTCGGGCGGACGTATCGCCGAGATCAAGCACCAGGCTGCACGCACCGACGCCGCCGCCGCCCGCATTGAGGAGCGCAGCGAGTTCGTAGCGCTCAACGTCAGCCGCGCCTATATCGACTATCTGCTGCAGCAGCGGCTGGTGGCGATCGCGCAGGACAACGCGACCTTCCATGAAAGGCTCGCAGCCGATCTTCGCGAAGGTGTCGCGCGCGGTTCCATCTCGATTGCCGACCAGCAGCAGGCCGAGGAACGGCTCCAGTCGGCCCGGGCCCGGATGACCGAGACCCAGGAAGACCTGGATACGGCCGCCATCCAGTTCCAGGCGCTGACCGGCGTTCCCATCGATGCCGTTACCATGCCGCCTGACCTTTCAAGCGCAATGCCGGCGACGCTTGCCGACGCCGAGGCAGCGGCCCGCAACGATAACCCGCGGGTCCAGGAAGCGATTGCTGACCTCGAGGCACAGCGGCAGGTCGTCAAGACCGCCCAGGCCGAGCTTGGCCCGCGCTTCAACGCCGAGGCCAGCGCCCGCTACGGCGAAGACATCGACGGGTTCCAGGGCCGCACCAGCGACCTTACCGCCCGCGTCGTCATGCGCTGGAAGATCTTCGACGGCTTTGCCAACACGGCCAATGTCCGCGAGCAGAAGGCGCGCGCCGACGAGATCCATGCGCGCCTCTTCCAGCGCCAGCGCCAGGCCGAGGAGGACGTGCGCTCGGCATGGAGCCGGCTGACCAACCAGAACCGGCTCGCCACCGAGCTCGAGACGCAGAGCCGCGTCGCCGACGACCTGCTGCTTTCCTATCGCGAGCAGTTCAACGTCGGCCGCCGTTCGCTGCTCGACGTTCTCGATGCGCAGAACACGAGGTTCAATGTCCAGGCCTCGCTCGAGACCGCCCGCATGGCAAAACTCTATGCCCAGTACCGGGTCCTCGCAGCGTCGAACCGCCTGATCGAGGCCCTCGGCGTGACCATGCCTTACGAGGCTCGGGCAGACCAGCGCGACAAGTTCAACGTGCGCCGCATGCCGGTCGAGGACCGCCAGGAAAACAGCATGCCTTATCCGGTGATGGGCCCGCCCGCCCCGGGTACCGACCCGTCGCCGCCGCCGACGGGCAGCAACTGAGTGAGTGTGAAGGGGACAGGCGTTGAGTGTCATGCACTGGCTGGAGTCCACGCCATCGCGTGAGATTGACCCTGTCCTCGACTGCCTGACCTTCCTCGCGCGCCGCGCAGACAGGCCGTCTTCCCCGGTCTTGCTGCGTGCGGGGTTGGCACTTTCGGCCACGGGTACGCTTCCGTTCCACCAGGTCGAGCCGGCGCTCGAGCAGGTCGGGATGCGGGGCGAGCCCGTGAGCCGTCGCCGCATTTCCGGCTGGCGGCTCCAGAAGCTGCCGGCGATCATCGAACTGGCGGAAGAGCGCGCCGTCGTGATGCTCGAAATGAAGGGCAGCGACGCGCTAATCTATGCGCCTGGAACGGCAGAGCCGATCTGGGTCCCGGCCAGCGACCTCGAGCAGCAATTCACCGGCCAGGCGGTTGTTGTCGAGGCCGACCCCACCCAGGAACGGGCCGGCGAACGGCCCTGGGACAAGATCCGGCGGACCCACTGGTTCTGGTCCGAGGTGTGGAAGGTGCGCGGCGAGTTCTGGCCGGTCCTTCTTGCCGCCCTCATCGTCAACCTCCTGGCACTTGCAGTGCCGCTGTTCACGATGAACGTCTACGACCGGGTCATCCCGAACAAGGCCGTCCCGACGCTCTGGGTACTGGCGATCGGCGTCGCTCTGGCGCTGGGCTTTGACTATCTGCTTCGCCTCGCCCGCTCCGAGCTGGTCGACGAGATCGGCCGCAAGCTCGACGACAAGTATAGCCAGAAGCTGTTCGAGAAGGTGATGAACCTGCCCATGGCCGAGCGCCAGGGCAGCACCGGTGCCTTCGCCAAGCGGGTCAGCGAATATGAAGGAGTCCGCGACTTCTTCGCTTCCACCTCGGTCATCCTGCTGGTCGACATCGGTTTCCTGATGGTCTTCCTGGTGCTGATCGCGGTCCTCGCCGGCCCGCTGGTGTTCGTGCCGATCGTCGGCATCGCCGTCATGCTTGCAGTCGGCGTGATGCTCCAGAAGCGCATGGCCGGGGCGGCCGTCGACGCACAGGCCGACAGCTCGCTCCAGCACTCGGTCCTCGTCGAATCCATCTCGGGGATAGAGACACTGAAGTCGGCCCGGGCCGAGGGACAGATGCTCGGCCGCTGGCGTCGCTACGCCGCGATGTCCGCTGCCACCCAGGAAAAGCTTCGCCGAATTACCTCGGTCGCGGTCAACAGCGCCTCCATCTGCCAGCAGGCGATCAGCGTCGGCCTCGTCGTCGGCGGTTTCTACCTCTTCAACAGCGGCGACATCACCATGGGCGCGATCATCGCCATCGTGATGCTGGCGGGCCGCGCGATGTCGCCGATCGGCCAGTTCGCCTTCCTGCTGACCCGCGGCAAGCAATCGATGACGACGCTGGAATCGCTGCAGCGGATGATGGAGGCAACCGACGAGCGGCAAGTCGCCGCCAAGAGCATCGTCCCCGAGATCCGGGCGGGCCATGTCGAGCTCAAGAATGCCGGCTTCCGCTACCCGGGCGCCAGCGTCGACAGCCTGAGCGCCATCAATCTCAAGATCGAGCCCGGCGAGCGCATCGCGATCATCGGCCGGGTGGCGTCGGGCAAGTCGACCCTGGGCCGGATGCTCTGCGGACTCTATGCCCCGACCGACGGGGAGATGCTCGTCGACGGGCTCGACAGCCGCCAATATCATCCCCACCAGCTTCGCGACGCCTTCCGCTTCGTGGGCCAGGACGCCGAGCTCTTCTCGGGCACCGTCCGCGACAACCTGGTCCTCGGCGCCGCCAAGGCCGACGACCAGCAGCTTATCGACGCGGTGGTCCGCTCGGGCGCCGACATTTTCCTGTCGCGCGACGCGGCCGGATTTGACCGGCCGGTCGGCGAGCGCGGCAATCTCCTGTCCGGCGGCCAGCGCTCCCTGCTGGTGCTTGCACGGGCGCTCGTCAGCCCGTCGAAGATGCTGTTCCTCGACGAGCCGACCGGTTCGATGGACACCCAGACCGAGCTTTACTTCATCGAGAAGCTGAAGATGGCACTGGCCAAGGACCAGACCCTCCTCGTCTCGACCCACCGTCACAACATGCTCTCGATCTGCGACCGGCTGCTGGTAATCGACTCCGGCAAGATCATCGCCGATGGCCCGCGCGACGAGGTCATGGCCAAGCTCACTGCAGCGACCAGGGCGGAGGTCCGGCAGTGACCGTAGCCCACGCACCTTCCAGGCGCTACGCCGCCTTCGCGGCAGTCGCGCTGCTCGGCTGCGTCGCCGGCGGAACCAGCGTCCGGACTCTGCCGACTGACGGCGCCTCGGCCACGGTCATCATTCCACCTGCCGCGGCGGCCTCGCTGATCGAGGCGACCAGCGGGCAACAGCTGGTCGAAACAAGGGCAGTGGGTGACGAGGCCCGGCTGATCAACGCGGCAATGCCGTTCAGCAGTGCACCGACCATGGCGTCGCGTCCGTTCGACCTTTCAGGTTCGGACCCGCTCGACCGGCGCCGCGCGCTGCTCTGCCTGACCCAGGCCATTTATTACGAGGCCGGCTTCGAGCCGGTTGACGGCCGGCGGGCGGTTGCCCAGGTCGTCCTCAACCGGATGCGGCACCCGGCCTTCCCCAAGTCGATATGCGGGGTCGTCTACCAGGGCGCGCGCGATCCCGTCTGCCAGTTCAGCTTCGTCTGTGACGGCTCGCTTTACCGCCGGCCGGAGCCGGCGGCCTGGAAACAGGCGGAGCGCATCGCTGCCGCGGCGCTGGACGGCTTTGTCGAGAAATCGGTCGGCGCCGCGACCCATTATCACGCCGATTATGTCGTGCCCTACTGGGCTCCGCGCCTTGCGAAGATCGCCAAGCTTGGCGCCCATATCTTCTACCGCTGGCCGGGCAGCTGGGGTTCGACTGCCGCCTTTACCGGCCGCTACATCGGCGAGCCGTCCGATCCGCTCGCGCTTCGGCCGCCACTTCGGGAGGCAATCGAGCCCGGCGAGGGCGAACCCGCAGGCGCGGCGCTGGCGATCGCCGGGCCGCCGGTTCCCCGCGCGGAAAATGACGTCGGCGGCCTTCTCGACACGACGAAGGGCTGGACGCTCAACATCCCCGGCCCCTCGGAGAGTGGCTCGGCGTCCAGGGCCATCGAGGCCCGGCAGCGGCAGGCCGAGCAGGCCAGGCCGGTCGAGCTGGCCGCACGCGAACTGACGAGCAGGTAATCATGGCAACCCTTCCATTCACGCAGCCGGCCGCCAGGCGCCATCGCCAGCCCCTCACGGGCGCCAGGCGCATCATCGTCTATGTCGCGATCGGTTTTGCGGTCTTTCTCGTCTGGGCCATGCTTGCACAGGTCGACGAGGTCACGGCCGGCCAGGGCAAGGTGATCCCGTCGAGCAAGGTGCAGCTGATCCAGGCATCCGAGCCGGCAACCGTCGCCGAGCTGCTGGTCCGTTCCGGCCAGCGGGTCACCAAGGGCGAGCTGCTGGCGCGGCTCGACAATCCTCAAAGCCGGCAGATCCAGGCCGAGACCGAGGCGCTCGAGGCACGCTCGGAACGGCTCCAGGCGGAGGGCCTCGGCTCCTCCTCGGCGGACCTCGAGGGCGCCGAGGCTACGCTGAGCTCGGTGCGCCGCCAGGCGCTATCCAGCCGGATCGCGGCGCTGCGTGCTTCGGCAGAGCAGCGTCGGCGCGAGGCCGCGGAAGCCGGGGCGACAATCAATTCGCTGACGCGCAGCCTTGCGCTTGCCCAGGACAATGTGAACCGGCTCGCGCCGCTCGCTGCGAAGAACATCGTGCCGCAGACCGAGCTTTCGAACGCCCAGCGCGAGGTTGTCGACCTCCAGGGCAGGATAGCCGCGGCCCGCGAGCAGCAGGGCCGGGCCATGGCCGCTGTCAGGGAAGCGCTGAGCCAGGCGAGCGAGGCCGAGTTCAGCTTCCGCCAGGAAGCGCTGAGCGAGCGCAGCCAGGTCCAGCAGAAGATCGCGGTCAACGAGGAATCGCTTCGCGGTGCCCGCGGAATGGAGCTCCGCTCACCGGTCGACGGCGTCGTCAACGACGTGCGGGTGACCACTATCGGAGGTTTCGTCCAGGCCGGCGAAAAGGTGATGGAAGTGGTCCCGATGGGCGAGAAGCTGCTCGTCGAAACCCGGGTCAATCCGAGCGATATCGCCTTCATCAAGGTGGGCGACCGGGCGCTGGTGAAGGTCACCGCCTATGACTTCTCGACCTATGGCGGGCTCGATGGAAAGGTCGTCCGCGTGTCGGCCGACAGCATCTACGACGAGGTCGAACGGCAAGCCTATTTCATCGTCATCGTCGAGACCGAGCGCGCATTTCTCGAAAAGGCGGGGCAGAAGCTTCCAATCACGCCGGGCATGATGACCGACACCCAGATCATCACTGGCCGCAAGAGCGTTCTCAGCTATCTCCTCAAGCCGGTGCTCAAGGCACGGAGCGATGCCCTCCGCGAGCGCTGATCAGAGGCTGAAGTCGGCTGGAACGAGGCTCGCCGACTGGGTGATCACCGACGGAAGCTCGCGATTGTCCGACGAAGGCTGGATCCTCACCTCGGCGAGGGCAACCGGCGCATTGACCCGGTTGCTGGCATAGACCACCGGAAGCGTGTCGCGGCGATAGCCGTGGGTGAAGGTGCGGCCATTGGCGGCGAAAGTGATGACCGGCCTGTAATCGGGCACATCTTCCGAATCGACGATCCGGTTGGTTCCGTTGTCGAGCACCAGGAAGCGGCCAGCGGCTCGGACCACCAGCACTGCGTGGTCGGCCCGGCGGCTGAGATCCTTGAGCACCACCAGGTAGAGATCATCCTCGGCAACGCCGGCGGCGCGAAGCATGGCTCGCTTGGCCAGCGCAAAATCCTCGCAGTCCCCGCGTCCGCGGCTCAGCGTCTCCCCTGGCGTCATCCAGCGATCGGCGACTCCGAACTGGACCCGGTCGTCGACGAACCGGACCCGGGCGTTGACGTAGCTGTTCACCGCGTCGAGCTTTGCCAGTATGTCCTGGCCGCGAAGTCCCGCGGCAAAGGCTCCCGCGCCACCCCCCACGCCCGCAGTCGAGACCTGGTTCCAGCGCCGGTCCAGCGGGCTGCGCTCGATGCTTAGCGCAACGCTGTTGAAGACGTCCGGGCGGCTGGTCGAAACGGCCTGCCGGACGAATCGGGCAGTTGCCGGCCGCAGGAGATTTGCAGCCATGGTCGGCGTGACGCTCGCGCCGCTCTGCGAAGCGGTGATCGCGGCGAGTGCGCTCGGCGCTCCGCCGAGGATCGCCTCGCTCTTCGACATGGAACGATAGCTCGCGCTGACGATCTCGGCATTGGCCGGAATGGCCGCAAAGCCGGTGGCAAGGGCGACGGCGATTGCAGCGGAGCAAGTGGGGGCTTTCCTCATGCCCCGCTACTCGCAGGATAAGGAAAAAATACCTTTAAATCATCTAGTTAACAGTGCAGTAACCCTAATTGGAAACTGCCGATTCAACTGCCTCGTTAAAGATGGCGGGTTGTTCGAGATTGGTGAGGTGGCCGGCCCGCTCGACGAGCTGGAGCCTGGCTCCGGGAACCAGCTGCTGGAGGTCATGGGACAGTGCCGGCGGCGTGATCGCATCCTCGTCACCCACGAGGACCAGCGTCGGGCAGGCGATTGACGAGGCGCGCTCGCGCTGGTCGGCGAGCCACACGGCGGCGGCGCCGAGCCGATAGGCGGCCGGGTCGATGCGGGCCATGGTGTCGACCACCTCGGCCATCATGGCCGGCGTGGACGCGGAACCGAGAAGGGCACCGGCCCGGGCCTCGGCAATCTCCCTCATGGTCATGGAATGGCTGGCGGCCACCGAGCGGTCGTGGATGGCCTGGCCATCCGGGTGGACTGCAAAACTGTCGGCAAGGACCAGCGAGGCGCAGCGTTCCGGTGCCGCGGCGTAAAGCGCGATCGCGATGACCCCGCCGAGCGACAGTCCGCAGACATGGGCCCGGTCGATCCCAAGCGCGTCCATCGCCGCAAGCATCGCGCTCGCATAGTCGTCGCGCGTTGCCCCCGCGACAAAATCGCTCTCGCCATAGCCGGGATAGTCGAATGCAACCGCCCGGCGGCTCCTTCCGAAATATTCCAGCTGGGGATGCCAGACGCTCTTGTCCGAGCCCACGCCGTGCAGGAAGATGATTGGCAAATCCCCGCCGCCTGCCTCGAGGAAACCGATGCGCCCGCGCTCCGTGGTGATGGCAGCCATGGGCAGCACCATGGTCTCGCGTACCGCCGGAATGCAAGCTAGGTTTGCGGGCATGACCAGAATGACCGTCAACGGCGAAGCGATCGAGTACCGGCTCGATCCCGCCACGCCCTTGCTGTTCGCCCTTCGCGACGCCTCCAATCTCACCGGCACCAAATATGGCTGCTACAGCGGTGACTGCGGAAGCTGCACGGTCATCGCCGACGGCCAGGCGGTGCTGTCGTGCCAGCTCAGCATTTCCGAGGCGGAAGGAGCGGACATCACGACCATCGAGGGCCTCGCGGCAGGTCGCGCCCACCCGCTGCAGCAGGCCTGGGCAGCCGAGCAGGTGAGCCAGTGCGGCAGCTGCGACCCGGGCTTCATCATGGCGCTCGCCGCGCTGATGCGTGCAACCCCAAGCCCGACGGCGGAGCAGCTCGCCGGGCTTCCCAATATATGCCGCTGCGGCGCTACCCCGCGGATTTTGAAGGCGATCGCGCGGGCCGCGACGGTTGCTTCGCCGGCCTTGTCCAGCCCCCCGGATGCTCAAAATGAGTCGGATAGCCAACCGTCACGGTTCAGCAACGGCTCATCGAAAGAAGCGCAAAACGCTCCCAACGACTCTTGAGGTCGCATTGCTTGTGGAGTTTCTCGTAATGCGTAAGTTTTTGATTTCATTAATGGCGGCCAGCATGCTGGTCCCCGTCGCGGCCAATGCAGCGGATCGCGACTCGAGGCGTGCAGATCGCCAGGCCGAACGCAGCGAGCGTCGGTCGGAAAATCGCGCGCAGCGTGTTGAGCGCCAGGCCCAGCAGCGTGTCGACCGGCAGCAACGCCAGGAAACGCGCAACATGCGCGCCGAGCGCCAGCCCCGGGCCGAGCGGCGAATCGAGCGCAACCAGCCCGTGAGGCAGGTCGAGCGCGTCCAGCGGGTCGACCGGGATCGCCGGGTCGAGCGGAACCAGCCGGTGCGGCAGGTCCAGCCCGTCCAGCAGGTCCAGCATGTCGACCGGACGAGGCAGGGTGTCCGCAACGACAACCTCCTGAGCGGCATCAAGGAGGCCGCGCGCCGCGGTGGTGACCGTGACTGGCGTGACGACCGCCACGACCGTGACTGGTCGCGGGATTGGCGCCGTGACCGTCGCTATGACTGGTACAACTATCGTCACCGCTACGGTTCGCTGTTCCGGCTCGGCCGTTACTATGATCCCTATGGCTGGGGCTATCGTCGCTTCTCGATCGGGTTCAGCCTGTGGCCGAGCTATTATGGTTCCAGCTTCTGGCTGAACGACCCGTGGCAGTATCGCCTGCCGCCGGCCTATGGGCCCTATCGCTGGGTGCGTTACTATGACGACGCGCTGCTGGTGAACATCTACACCGGGCAGGTTGTCGACGTCGTTTACAACGTATTCTGGTAGACGACGCCAGCCAGTTGGTAGAAGGGGCGTTGCGGTTGCCGCAGCGCCCCTTTTGCTTGGGCCGGGGACGGGCGCGCGCCGCCGCTTGGCCGAGCCAGTGCAGGGGATCATGATGAAGTCGTACTTATTTGCCGCCGTTTGCGTCGCCGCTCTTTCACTATCCCCGAGCGCACTCGCCCAGCAGGCCGGAACGGCCCCGGCCCAGGCGTCGGCCAGCGCGGCCTCCCGGCAGGCCCATGACCAGCTGTTCCAGCTGTTCAAGGACAGCGATGAAGCCCAGCTCAAGCGCAATCCCCTGTTTGGCCTGTTCCGCGGCGACCTTCGCTATGCCAGCGAGTTCGGCGACTATATCACCGACCAATATTTCGAGCAGGAAAAGGCGGCCACGACATCCGACCTCGCCCGGCTCCATGCCATCGATCGAGGCCTCCTCGACCCGACTGACCAGCTCGCCTATGACGTGTTCGAGTTCACGGCCCGCGACACGCTCAAGGGTTATGAGTCGCAATATCTCAGCCTCACCAAGGTGCGGCCGATCAACCATTTTTCCGGCTTCCACACCTTCTACCCGAGCTTTTCGAGCGGGGAAGGCGGAGCGCCCTTCGAGACCGCCACCGATTATGAGAACGCGCTGAAGCGCCATGCGGGCTATGCCCGCTATCTCGACCGCGCGATCGGGCGGTTCCGCGAGGGCGAAGCAGCCGGCGTATTCGAGACCAAGATGACGATCCGCAACGTCATCGAGCAGCTCGACACCCAGCTAAAGCAGCCGGTGGAGGAATCGCCCTTCTACCAGCCGGTGGTCGAGTTCCCGGATGATTTCAGCGAGGCTGACCAGGCCCGCCTGAGGGCGGCATATCGCTCGGCAATAGCGGACGAAATCTACCCGGCGATGAAGCGGGTCCGTGACTATCTCGAGGCCAGCTACCTTCCAAAGGCACGCGATGGCTACGGCCTCATGTACATGAAGGGTGGCGAACGTCTTTATCGGCACCTCGTCCAGTCCACCACGACCCTTCCGCTTACGCCCGAGGAAATCCACCAGACCGGTCTGAAAGAGGTCGAGCGCATCACCGGCGAAATGATGAAGGTGAAGCAGGAGGTCGGATTTGCCGGGACGCTTCCGGAATTCTTCAACTATCTGCGCACCGATCCCAAGTTCAAGAAGCCGACCCGGGAGGCACTGACCGAGGGCTATTACGAGATTGGCAAGGCGGTCGACGCAAAGCTGCCGGCCTATTTCTCGACGCTGCCCAAGACCGAGCTCGAGATCCGGCCATACGAGCCATTCCGCGAGAAATTCCAGGCCGGCGGAAGCTATGAACAGGGCACGCCCGACGGGTCACGCCCCGGCATTTTCTACTTCAACGCCTACGACCTCCCGGCACGCACCACGCCTGGCATGACCACCCTTTATCTCCACGAGGGAGCGCCGGGCCACCATTTCCAGATCAGCCTTGCGCAGGAGAATAAGGCACTGCCCGCGTTCATGCGGTTCGGCGGAAACACTGCCTTCGTCGAGGGCTGGGCGCTCTATGCCGAGACGCTCGGCTACGACATGGGATTCTTCAAGGATCCCTACCAGCGGTTCGGGACCCTCGCCGACGAGATGCTGCGTGCGATGCGGCTCGTCGTCGACACCGGGATCCACTCCAAGGGTTGGACCCGCGAGCAGGCGATCGACTATATGCTTGGCCACAGCGACATCAGCAAAACCGACGCCACCGCCGAGGTCGAGCGCTACATTGCCATCCCGAGCCAGGCCCTTGCCTACAAGGTCGGTGCGATGACCATCCAGCGGCTGCGGCGCGAGGCGGAGGCCGAGCTCGGCGACAGGTTCGACGTGCGCGAGTTCCATTCCGAGGTGCTGATGACCGGCGCGCTGCCGCTCTCGATCCTCGAGCAGAAGATCAGGCGCTGGATAGCGGCCCGAAAGGCCGGTTAACCGGTGAATCGTGCGGCGAGGGCCTCAGCCCTTCGCATCGCTTTCGTCGAGGCGGATCATCGGCCGGTTCTTGATTTCCTTCTTGACGAAGCTGGTCATGTAGCGGCGGACGGCCGGGTTCGGCGCGAGTTCGGCGTCGGCAAAGCGATTGAACGCCGGCATGTCCCGGCAGCTGACCAGCAGCAGCAGGTCGTCGCTGCCGCTGATTTCGAGGCATAGCTGCACCTCGTCCAGCGACTTCAGCCGCTCCCTCAGCGCCGCCAGTCCACCTGCCTCTGCATGTTCGCTGAGCTGGACCGTGACGAGTGCCCGCAGCCGGCGCTCGGCCATTGAGGCCGGCAGGATCGCGACCGTCCTCGCGATGGCGCCGATTTCCTTGAGTCGCCGCAACCGGCGGGCGATTGCCGAGGGCGACAGGGCGACATGTTCCGCCAGCTGCTCGGCGGTGCGGTCGGCATCCTCCTGCATCGCGTTGAGCAGCCTGAGGTCAAAACTGTCGAACATTCCTCGAACCTTGCCAATTTTTGGCGCCCGCGCCAGCGCAAATGCGCACCGCCGGCGACGAGGAAATGCTATGAAGCCATTCACCCAGGGGCCGGACCAATGACCAAGCTAATCGCCAATGCCGCAGTCGCCATGTCGCTGATGCTCGGCGCTTCGAGCGTCACCCCCGCTTTTGCAGGCGCCAAGGAGCAGAAATGCACCGGCGCCGGGCACAGTCATGCGAGGACCATCTCGCCGGTCCTGAAATCAAGGGCCGGGGATAGCGTCCTTCGCACCGAGCGCCCCAGGTTCGACATCCGCATCGTCAGCTTCGGCCCCTAGCCAGGCGCAAAAATCTGGCAGCAACGCCTCCCAAAATGACGAGACTTGGCACCGGTCCTTGCCTAGTGTCCTAGTATCATAACACGGTGGAGCATGGGCAAGTGAACAAGATCCTGATTGCCACTCTTCTCCTCGGCGCTGCGGCCACCGCCCAGCAGCCACCCCGGCCGGCGCCAACCGGCGCGGCGGAAAGGCAGCTCCCCGCCGGCGCCGAGCTGCCGCTGGCCAAGGGGGAGGGCCGGTTAGTCGCGGAAAAGCTGGCGGCCGAACTCGAGCAGAATTTCGTCTATCCCGAGCAGGCCGCGCGCTACGCCGCGATGCTTCGCTCGAACCTTGCCGCCGGTCGCTACGACGAGGCGACCCGGATCGGCCTTGCAAAGCTGCTGACCGATGACCTCCAGGCGGTCCAGAAGGATGGCCATCTCCATGTCCGGCTTCGCGAACCCGCGCAGCTGCGCGGAGGCAGCGGCGGACCGCCGCCGGGCGCTCCGCCGCTCATCCAGTCCGCGCGGGAACTCGCGCCGGGCATCGCCTATATCCGCTTTACCGCGTTCATGGGGAGCGAGGAGGAAGTCGCCGCGGTCAAGAGGTTCATGGCCGAGAACAGGGACGCAAAGACGCTCATTTTCGATCTTCGCAACCACCATGGTGGCGGGATCGAGGAGATGAACGAGATCTTCCCCTATCTCTTTGCCGAGAAGACGCCGCTGGTTGTCCTCGAGCTGCCAAGGTCAACCTACGACCGCCAGGGCTCGCCCTTTGGCGAAGGCCCGACGCTCGAGGTCGCGAAGGACGAGCGCTACGTCCGCACTACCCATGTCGCCATTCCCAATGACGTCGCCTCGCTTCGCGATGCCACCGTCTATCTGCTCGTTTCCAACGTCACCGGGTCTGCCGCCGAGCATTTCAGCCTGGCGTTCAAGTCCACCGGCCGGGGCCTTCTCATTGGCGAGGCGACGGCCGGCGCCAATCACTTCGGTGGGCCAACGCCGCTCTCCGACAATTTCTCTGTGTGGATGCCGGTCGGGCGGACATTCGACATCAGGACCGGCAAGGACTGGGAGGGTGTCGGCGTCCAGCCGGACATCGAGGTCGACCCGCGGCAGGCGCTGGTGGTCGCTCTCGAGAAGGCCGGCGTTCCCCGCGAGCAGGCGCTGGCGATCGATTCTGCCGAAATACCGGCCGAGCCGGTCCACCGCGACCGGCTGCGATCTCGCTAGGAAGCGACGGCCTTACGCCTGCTCCAGTGCCTCGGCGATCAGCCTGCGGCTGTTGTCGAGCCCGTAAAGCGCGATGAAACTTCCCATGCGCGGGCCCTGGCTCGAGCCGAGCAGCGTCTCGTAAAGCGCCTGGAACCAGTGCCTCAGGCTCTCGAACGGGTGGCGCTTGCCGACCTCGAAGACCACGTTCTGGATCTCGTCGCCGGCCGTGTCCGGGCGAAGCTTTCCAAGCTCCGCATCAAGGTCCTTCAGCGCCTCTACCTCGTGGTCCACCGGCTTGCGCCGGCTCAGCGTCGGCGCGACGAAATCCCTCGCGAAATTGACCGCGAGCCGGATCAGCCTGTCGAGCTCGGGGTGGCTCTCCGGAGAAGTGCCAGGAGCGTAGCGCTGGACGAACTTCCAGGCGGTCTCCACGTCGTTCACTCCTGGAAGCGCGGTGAGGTTCAAAAGCAGCCCATAGGTCAGCGGAAGCGTGGCGGTCGGGACCTTGCCGCCATGGATATGGTGGACAGGATTGCCGAGCTTTTGTTCGAGCGGCTGGCCCTGGTAATTCGCCCTGAACTGGTAATATTCGTCGACCGCCCTCGGGATGACTCCAATGTGCAGGCTCTTCGCCTTTCGAGGCTCGCGATAGGCGAAGAAGGCGAGGCTCTCCTCGTTGCCGTAGGTGAGCCACTCCTCGAGGCTTAGCCCGTTGCCCTTGGACTTGGAGATCTTCTCGCCATTCTGGTCGAGGAACATCTCATAGTTGAAGCCTTCCGGAGGACGGGCGCCGAGGATGCGTGCGATCTTCCCCGAGTTGATCGTGGAGTCGATGAGGTCCTTTCCGGCCATCTCGTAATCGACCCCGAGCGCGACCCAGCGAAGCGCCCAGTCCACCTTCCACTGCAGCTTCGCCAGGCCGCCGAGCGCCGGCTGCTCGACGAGGCTGCCATCCTCGTCCTCGAACCCGATCAGCCCGGCGTCGGCGTCCAGCACGCGGACCGGCACCTGGAGCACCCGGCCGGTGGTGGGCGATATCGGCAATACCGGCGAATAGGTCTGGCGGCGCTCTTCGCGAAGCGTCGGAAGCATGACCCCCATCACCTTGTCCCAGTGGCGCAGCACCTCGATGATGGTCGCGTCGAACCGGCCGGCAGCATAATATTCGGTGGAGGACGCGAACTCATATTCGAAGCCGAAGCGGTCGAGGAAACGCCTCAGCATCGCGTTGTTGTGGTGCGCGAAGCTTTCATATTCGCCGAACGGATCCGGGACCCGGGTCAGCGGGTGGCCGATATAGCGTTCGAGCATCTCGCGCTGCGGCACATTGTCCGGGACCTTGCGGAACCCGTCCATGTCGTCGCTGAATGCAAGCAGCCGGGTCGGAGCGCCGCCGGTCAGTTCGCCATAGGCATGGCGCACCATGGTCGTTCGAAGCACCTCGTTGAAGGTCCCGATGTGCGGCAGGCCGGACGGGCCATAGCCGGTTTCGAACAGGATAGGCTCTCCCCCGGGCTTGCCGTCGGGCCAGCGCTTCAGCAGTTTGCGCGCTTCCTCATATGGCCAGGCCTTGCTGCTCATGGCTGCATTTCGGATCGCGTCGTCGCTCAACTGTTGCCCTTTCGTTCCGGCGGGGTCATTGGGTAATCCGCCGTGCGCGCTCCTTTGCCTCTTCCCGCCCTCTATGCAACCCACGCCGGCATCTGGATCGCGCGGGACGGCGAGGTCCGCGAAGCCTCGCGTGGAGAAGCCATTTCGCGACTGGCCGACACGCCGCACATCATTCTCAATGCGCCGCTTGTCGGCCAACGCCTCGGCTATGCCGATGTGTCCGGCCTCGACCTTCTCGAGCTGTTCGCCTTCGTTCACCCGGCGCGCTTCGCAGTGCCGACGGTTGCCGGCCTGGCGCGGGCGGTCGGCATCGAAGCTCCGCAAGGCGACAGCAGGTCGGCAGCGATACTCCTCGCCATTGCCGAAGCGCTGCTCGGAGCCCTCGAGCGTTCAAACTGGGCGGAAAGAGAGGGCGCCTGGACGTCCAATGCCACCCTCTACCGGCTCGGCTGGAGCTGGGCTCCCTTCGTCGGCCAGCGGCTGGAAAGGCCGGCCCAGGGCGAACGCATGCTCTTCTCGCGGCTGCCGCAATGGGAGGAGCAGCCGGAACGTCCGCAGCCCAGGACCATCTCCATCGCGCCTGCCGAGGCACAGGAACGCCTCGCCGAGCTGACCGGCAGCGATGCAGAGGCGCGTGAGGGGCAGCGGGCGATGGCCGGCGAAGTCGCCGGCATTTTTTCGCCGCGGCGCCGCGAGGGTGAGCCGAACATGCTCCTCGCGGAAGCCGGCACCGGAATTGGAAAGACGCTCGCCTATCTGGCGCCGGCCTCGCTGTGGGCCGACCGGGCCGGCGGCGCGGTATGGATATCGACCTTTACCAAGGCGCTGCAGCGCCAGCTCGATGCCGAGGGAAGGCGGCTGTTCCCCGATGCCCAAGAGCGAAAGAAGAGGATCGTCATCCGCAAGGGCCGCGAAAATTACCTCTGCCTTCTGAACCTCGAGGACGCACTGCAGGGCGCATTTTCCGGCCGGGCCGCGATCCTTGCCCAGCTGGTTGGACGATGGGCAGCATATACGAGGGATGGCGACATGGTGGGCGGCGATCTTCCCGGCTGGCTGCCGAGCCTGTTCCGCCGGGCGGGCGCTGCCGCGCTCACCGACCAGCGCGGCGAATGCGTCTACGCGGGCTGCCCGCATTACCGTAAATGCTTCATCGAGCGTGCCGAGCGGGCCGGGCGGGAGGCCGACCTCGTAATCGCCAACCATGCACTGGTCATGGTCAATGCTGCCCGCGGCCGGCCTGATGCCCCTGCGAGGATCATCTTCGACGAGGGCCATCACCTGTTCGATGCCGCCGATTCCACTTTTTCCGCGGCGCTCACCGGGCGCGAGGCGATCGAGCTGCGCCGATGGATCGTTGGTCCAGAGGGCAAGTCCCGCGGGCGCCGGCGCGGCCTCTCGGCACGACTGCTCGACGTCGCGAGCTATGACGAGCAGGGTGCGGCGGCGCTCGAAGCGGCGGTCGAGGCCGCCCGAGCGCTTCCCGGAGATGGCTGGCTCTCCCGGCTGGGCGAGGGCGACCCGTTCGGACCGGTCGAAGCGCTCCTCGGCGAAGTCCGGGGGACTGTCTATGCGCGTTCCAGGGCCCAGGAGGCCGGGTACGGCCTCGAGACGGAACTGGCGGAACCGGACGGCGGCCTGGTCTCGGCGGCTGCCCCGGCGCTGGAGGCGCTCGATGCCCTGGCCCGGCCCCTGGCCCAGCTTTCGCGGCGGCTGGAGGCGATACTCGAGGATGGGCCGGACTGGCTCGACAGCCAGGCGCGGGCAAGGGTCGAAGGGGCGATCAACGGCCTTGGCTGGAGGCGCGAGACGCTGGCCGGATGGATTGCACTGCTCGGCCGCATCGGCGGGAGCGGTGATCCGGACTTCGTCGACTGGCTGGCCATCGACCGGGTCGAGGGCCGCGAATATGATGTCGGGCTTCACCGCCGCTGGCTCGATCCGACGCGGCCGCTCGCCCGGGCCGTGCTCGAGCCCGCCCATGGCGTCCTCGTGACCTCGGCGACGCTTCGTGGCTCGGAAGGCTGGCCGAGCGCCGACGCCCGGACCGGTGCAATCCATCTCCCCGGGCCGGCGGGCCATTTCGAAACAGCAAGTCCGTTCGACTATGCGGCTCAATCCGAAGTGCTGATCGTTACCGACATTGGCCGCAATGACATCGCGGCGCTCGCCGGGGCCTATGCAATGCTGATCGAGGCGGCCGGCGGCGGAACCCTCGGCCTGTTCACTGCCATCCAGCGGCTGCGCGCGGTCCATGCGAGGATCGCCGACCGTCTCGCTCGCGCCGGGCTTCCGCTGCTCGCGCAGCATGTCGACCCGATCGACACCGGAACGCTCGTCGACATATTCCGCGATGATCCCCATGCCTCGCTGCTTGGCACCGATGCACTTCGCGACGGGGTCGATGTCCCAGGTGACTCGCTGCGGCTGGTGGTCATGGAGCGCGTGCCCTGGCCGCGTCCGACGGTCCTTCACGCGGCCCGCAAGCTCGCCAATGGCGGGAGCGCCTATGATGACCGGGTCGTGCGGGCCCGGCTGGCACAGGCGTTCGGTCGGCTTATCCGGCGGAAGGGCGACAAGGGGCTATTCGTCATCCTCTCGAGCGCTCTTCCCTCGAGGCTGCTGACGGCCTTTCCACCGGAGGTCGCGGTCTCGCGCGTTCCCCTCGAGGAGGCGCTTCGGCGCGTGCGTTCGAAATTGTCCGCCGACCGTCTCGCGGCAGCAGCGGAGCAGCTATCATGAAGCTTCTTGCCCTACTTCGCCACGCCCGGGCGGAGACCAGCTCGGCGACCGGGCTCGACTTCGACCGGAGCCTCGATCCGGTTGGGCGCAGGGACGCGCGGAGCCTTGCGAAAAAAATGGACGAGCTTGCGCTGGGCTATGGCCGGCGGCTTGCGAGTCCCGCAGCTCGGGCGGTGGAAACGGCAAGTCTCGCCGGGCTGGATCCCGAGCTCGATCCCCGCATCTACGAGGCCGGGACCGGCGAGCTATTATCGATCGTACAGTCCATGGATGATGACCTCGGCTCGCTTCTCCTGGTCGGCCACAACCCGGGGTTCGAGCATCTCGCCTCGCTGCTTTCCGCTGCCATCGTCCCGATGTCGACAGGCACGCTGGTCGAGCTGGAGCTCGCCATCGACCAGTGGAGCGAGACGGAGGCAGGCGTCGGCCGGATCCGCCGGCTGATCAGCCCCCGCTAGTCCTGCAGTGCCGCGGCAAGGCGGTCGCGGATGGCTTTCAGCCGGTCGATATCGACCGGGTTTTGGGGAGCAGCGCTTATTGCCTGTGGAGCGCCCGCCGGCACCGTCTCCGGCGCTGGCGCGATGGTTTCAGCGCCCGGCTCTCTCGAGCGCAGCAGTTTCTGGACGCCCTTTACCGTATAGCCTTCCTCGTTGAGCAGGCGGTTGATGCGACGGGCAAGGGCAACGTCGGACGGGCGATAATAGCGACGGTTGCCCGCTCGCTGCAGCGGCTTCAGCTGCGGGAACTTGGTTTCCCAGTAGCGCAGGATGTGCTGCGCGACTCCAAGCTCGGCGGAAAGCTCGCCGATGGTTCGGAAGGCGTCCGGGGCCTTTTCGCCGGTCGCCATCTCCGCCTCTTACCCGGAGATCTGGTCGCGCATGATCTGGCTTGCGCGGAACGTCATCACCCTGCGCGGTGCAATCGGCACCTCGACGCCGGTCTTGGGGTTGCGCCCGACCCGCTCGCCCTTGTCGCGCAGGATGAACGTGCCAAAGCCCGAAATCTTGACATTCTCGCCAGCCGAAAGGGCGTTGCACATGTGGTGCAGCACGCGCTCGACGATCCCGGCGCTCTCCGCCCGCGATACGCCAAGACGGTTATGGACAATGTCGGAAAGATCGGCGCGTGTCAGCGTGCCGGCATGCATTTCCGTCGAACGGGCGACACCCGCATCAGCCATATTAAGAATCTCCGCCCCCTAAAGCTTTTTTCCCAGGTCGGGTCGTTACGCTAACGCAAAGCCCCGACATCGGCAAATCGCCTTTCGCCCGAATTGCCTTGGGTATCAATAGCGAAGCGCTGCTGCGCCCCATGTGAACCCACCGCCCATTGCCTCGAGGACAAGGACATCGCCGCGCTTGATCCTGCCGTCGCGGACCGCCACGTCCAGTGCCAGCGGAACCGAAGCCGCCGAGGTGTTGGCATGGCGATCGACGGTCACCACCACCTTTTCCGGCGGAAGGCCGAGCTTCTTGGCAGTGGCGTCGAGAATGCGTGCATTGGCCTGGTGCGGAACGACCCAGTCAATGTCCGCTGAGGTCAGGCCGGCAGCGGCAAGGACCTCCGAGAGGACGTCGGCGAGATTGACCACCGCGTGGCGGAAAACTTCCCGGCCGCGCATGCGAAGCTTGCCAACGGTCCCGGTAGTCGAGGGCCCGCCATCGACGAACAGCAGGCCGTTGTGCCGGCCATCGGCGTGCAGCCTCGTGGAAAGGATCCCGGCCTCGCCTTCCTCGGCCTCGAGCACCACGGCGCCGGCGCCATCGCCGAAGAGAACGCATGTCGTGCGGTCTTCCCAGTCGAGGATCCGGCTGAAGGTCTCCGACCCGATGACGAGGGCGCGCCTGGCATTGCCGCCGCGCAGCATCGCGTCGGCGACACTCAGCGCGTAGAGAAAGCCGGTGCAGACCGCGTGAACGTCGAACGCGATGCAGTCGTCGATTCCAAGGAGCGCCTGCACCTTGGTCGAGGACGAGGGGAAGGTCTGGTCCGGCGTCGCGGTGGCAAGGACGATGAGGCCGA
>CAZQLI010000004.1:0-27815 GCA_964594145.1 uncultured Sphingomonas sp.
TCTGGTCGATCTTGATCTTGTCGAACGGAGCCTTCTTCAGATAGCCGATCGAGGAATAGCCGGTGCCGAAATCAACGAGCGCGAGCCTGACGCCAAGCGACTTCAGCCTGGCGAAGGTGCCCTCCGTCGCGTCGCTGTCGGAGAGGAAGACGCCCTCGGTGATCTCGAGTTCGAGGCGCCCGGCATCGAAGTCCTGCTCGGCGAGCAGCGCGGCGATCGTATCGACGATATTGGGATCGTTGAACTGGATCGGCGAAAGATTGACGGCGATCTTCACCCGCTCGGGCCAGTTGGCAGCCTCTGCCACCGCTTCCTTGAGCACGAACTCGCCGATCTTGCCGATCATCCCGCATTCCTCGGCGAGCGGGATGAACTTGTCGGGGGAGATCTGGCCCCGCGTCTGGTGGTTCCAGCGCACCAGCGATTCGAAGCCGGTGATTTCCTCGCTGGCGACGTTGACGATCGGCTGGAAGGCGACCCACATCTCGCCGCGGTCGAGCGCCTGGCGCAGATCGTTCTCGAGCAGCTGCCGGTCGGCCGCCTCGCTGTGCATCGAGGGCTGGTAGAAGACATGTTTCCCACGCCCGGCGGCCTTGGCGGCGTAAAGCGCAAGGTCGGCGTTGCGGATCATGCTGTCGGCGCAGCTCTTGCCGGGGTCGCCGATGGCGATTCCGACGGACGCGCCGATGACGACGCGGTGGCCCTCGATGATATAGGGCCTGGAGACCTGGTCGATGAGCGTCCGGGCAAGGCTCTCGAGAAGCCCGGTTTCGACCGTGCCGGGGAGAACGGCCTTGAACTCGTCGCCTCCGAGCCTGCCGACCTGGCCATGGTCGCCCATCACCGATTTCAGCCGCTCGGCGACCTGGCGAAGCAGCGCGTCGCCGATCGGGTGACCTAGAGTATCGTTGACGTTCTTGAACCGGTCGAGGTCAATCAGGAACAGCGAGCATCCCTTGCGGCGGTAAGCCGCGTTGCGAAGCGCCTCGTCGAGTGTCTGGCGCATCAGCGCCCGGTTGGGGAGGCCGGTCAGGGAATCAAAGCGCGCGAGCCGCGCCACTTCCTGCTCGGTGCGTCGCTGCTCGGTAAGGTCGGTGCCGATACCGCGAAAGCCGAGAAAGCGTCCGCGCTCGTCGAACAGCGGGTTTCCTGACAGCGACCAGTGGATGTCGTCATCGCTCGCGGCGCGGACAATGACGTCGCTGAACGGAAAGCGCGCCGAGAGGTGGAAGCCGAGGGTTCGTTCCTCGCGAAGGCTGTCCGCCGATCCCGGGTCGACGGAAAGAAGGTCCGTGAACTGTCTTCCAAGCAGGTCCTCGGGCTGGCAGTTGAAATCATCGGCAAGCTGCTGGGAGACGTAGGAGAGCGTTCCAAGATTATTGGTTTCCCAGAACCAGCCGCGGCCGCTGTTCTCGAATTCGTCGACGAACTGCAGTGCCTTTCGAGCCTGCGCTTCCAGCCGGAGCCTCGCGCGGGCGTTGGTGATGACGGTCCGGGCGCTGGCGATGGAATAGGCAATGTTGATGGTCGCGAGGAATGCGATCCCGGCGAGCACTTGGGGCTGTCGGGTAACCGCCAGCGCGCCGGCGATCGCCACCAGCGCATTGACGATCGCGACCGGCGGCGAGGAAATGGAGACGATCGTTGCCGCCCCGAGACCGGCCCCGAAGGCGAGCGCGGTGAAGCCGATCGCCGTCTCGCCGGTGGCGTTGAGGCTGAGACCGAACAGCATCCAAAGAGCACCGCTGAGGCCGATATAGGCGCACAGGATCCGGGCCATGATCCGCGGCGCGATGCCGATGCGGTCACGGTAGCGCACCAGGCCGAGCAGGACTGCATCGAGCAGCACCGCTGCAATGACCGGGACGAGGGGAGTGGTATCGAGGAAATTGCCCGGGTGAATCAGGATGCAGGCCAGGCCCCAGACGAGATGGGTTGCTCCAAGCAGCGCGGGCGCAAGCTCGAACATGGCGACGCGCTGCGCCGCCAGGTTTTCATGGTCTTCGGTGCCGGCAACCCCCAGGTCGAACGTCAGTGCGTCCTTGACCGAGGCCCGATCATTGATTCCGTCGCCGTCAGAAACGGCGAACCGAGCCCTGCGCATTCCCCTTTGACACTCCCTTGAGTGTTCCGGGGTTAACGGGAAAGGATTAACGCAACGTCAAATGCACGGCGTTTTCGACGCGTTAACCCTGTTCTTCCGGAAGAAAATCGGGGACCGAGAGGTAGCGCTCGCCGGTGTCATAGTTGAACCCGAGAATTCGCGGATTTCCGCCAAGCTCGGCTAGCTTCTGGCTGATCGCGGCGAGGGTCGCGCCCGATGACATGCCGACGAAGAGACCTTCCTCGCGGGCCGAGCGGCGGGCCATTTCCTTGGCGTCCTCGGGCGTGACCTGGATCGTGCCGTCGAGCACCGATACATCGAGGTTGGCAGGGATGAACCCCGCCCCGATGCCCTGGATCGGATGCGGACCAGGTTCGCCCCCCGAGATCACGGCCGAGAGCGTCGGCTCGACCGCGAAAACCTTGAGCGAAGGCCAGCTCTTCTTGAGCACCCTCGCGCACGCCGTGATATGGCCGCCGGTGCCGACGCCGGTGACCAGGACATCGAGCGGCTGGTCGGCAAAGTCCGCGAGGATTTCTGCAGCGGTGGTCCGTGCATGCACCTCGACGTTGGCAGGGTTGTCGAACTGCTGCGGCATCCACGAGCCTGGAATCTGTTCGAGGATCTCCTGCGCCCGGGCGATGGAGCCCTTCATGCCTTTCTCGCGCGGCGTGAGGTCGAACTCGGCGCCATAGGCGAGCATCAGCCGGCGGCGCTCGACCGACATGCTGTCGGGCATCACCAGGATCAGCCGATAGCCCTTGACCGCAGCGACCATCGCAAGGCCGATCCCGGTATTGCCGCTGGTCGGCTCGACGATCACGCCGCCCGGCTTCAGCTTGCCGCTGCGTTCCGCATCCTCGACCATCGCAAGCGCGATCCGGTCCTTGATCGATCCTCCCGGGTTTGAACGTTCCGACTTGATCCAGACTTCGGCCCCGTCGCCGAACAGCCGGTTGATCCGGATGTGCGGGGTGTTGCCGATTGTCTCGAGGATGCTGGCAGCCTTCATGAACGTTCTCCTTGGCGGGAATTGGAACATCGGGATGGCGATGTCGCGTTACAAGTTGTCAGGCGCCGCCGGCGATCGCCGCCTCGTCGGGGATGGATTCCGCCACCTCGAAGCTGCGGGCCTGCCGCAGCTGTGGGAACCAGACGGCCCACAGCAAGGTGACCGCGATGGCCGCGATGCCGCCCGCGACCGTCGCTGTGACCGGGCCGAACAGCGCGGCCGTAAAGCCGCTCCTCGTCTCGCCAAGCTCGTTGGAGGCGGAGATGGCGAGCGTCGAGGCGGCGGCGACCCGCCCGCGCATCTCGTCCGGAGTGTGGAGCTGGATGAGCGACTGGCGGATATAGACCGAGAACATGTCGGCCGCGCCGAGCAGCGCGAGCATTGAAAGAGACAGGACATAGGAAGTGGAAATGCCGAAAATGGCGGTCGCGGCACCGAAGACGACCACCGCGACGAGCATCTTCACCCCGACGTTGGTCCTGAGCGGATTGATCGAGAAATAGATCGCCGTCAGCGTCGCTCCCGCCGCGGGCGCTGCCCTTAGCGGTCCAAGGCCCTCGGCGCCGACATGGAGTATGTCGCGGGCATAAAGCGGAAGCATGGCGATGGCGCCGCCGAGGAGAACCGCGAACAGGTCGAGGGTGATGGCGCCGAGCACCAGCCGGTTGCGACGGACATAGGATAATCCGTCGATCATCTGCTGCCACGGGCTGCCGGGCTTGATCGCGGTCTGCTGCAGGGGGCCGATCGTGAACAGGCAGACCGTGGAAAAGGCGAACAGGAGCGCGCTCAGTGCATAGGGAAAATGCGGCGTCATGTCGTAAAGGACGCCGCCGAGCGCCGGTCCCGCAATTGCGCCGGCCTGCCAGGCCGTCGAGCTGAGCGCGATCGCGTTGGGCAGTATCTCCCGGGGAACGAGGTTCGGCGCCATTGCGCCGAGCGCTGGGCCCGCGAAGGCCCTTGCAACGCCGAGCAGTGCTGCGACCGTGAAGAGGATGGGGAGCGTGATGAACCCGCCGAAGGTCGCTGCAAAAAGGATGAGCGCGCACAACAGCTCGAGCATGATGACGGCCCGGGCGATATGCCGCCGGTCAAGACGGTCGGCGGCCCAGCCGCTGATCGGCGTCAGCAGGAACAGCGGGACGAACTGGACGAGGCCGATCAGCCCGAGCTGGAAGGCAGCGTCCTTGATGTCCATGGTCTCGCGGGCAATGTCATAGACCTGCCAGCCAATGACGATGACCATGGCCATCTGGGCAATGGTGGTGGTCAGCCGCGCCAGCCAGAATGCGCGGAAGTCGGCAATCTGCAGCGGCTCGGGGATCAACGACATGGCCGCGCGGTAGCGAGGGGAATGGCGCTAGGCAATGGAGTGGCGGCCCGCTAGCAACGCAGCCATGGCCAAGCTCAAGCGCGTTTACACATGCCAGGCATGCGGTTCGGAACATCACCGCTGGCAGGGGCAATGCCCCGATTGCTCGGAGTGGAACACGCTGGTCCAGGAAGCCGTCGCACCCAGCGTCTTCTCGGCACGGCATGACCTGAGCAGCGGCGGCCGGGCGGTCGAACTGACCGGGCTGGACGCGGTCGTTGCGCTTCCCGAGCGGCTGATGACCGGCATTGCCGAGTTCGACCGGGCAGTAGGCGGCGGGATCGTCCCTGGATCGGCCCTGCTGCTCGGCGGCGACCCTGGAATCGGCAAGTCGACTCTCCTGCTGCAGGTCGCCTCGCGGCTGGCGGCATCGGGCCGGGACGTCGTCTACGTGTCGGGTGAGGAAGCCGCCGACCAGGTTAGGCTCCGGGCCATCCGGCTGGGGATCGGCGGATCGCCGGTGAAGCTTGCCGCCGCGACCAGCGTCCGCGACATACTGACCACTGTCAGCCAGGGGCGGCCGCCGGCACTTCTCGTGATCGATTCCATCCAGACGATGCACAGCGATCTCATCGAGGGAGCGCCTGGAACGGTCAGCCAGGTCCGGGCCTCGGCCCAGGAGCTGGTCCGCTTCGCCAAGGAACATGGAACGGCGCTGATGCTGGTCGGCCATGTCACCAAGGACGGAACCATCGCCGGTCCGCGCGTCCTCGAGCACATGGTCGACACGGTGCTTGGGTTTGAAGGCGAGCGCAGCCACCAGTTCAGGATCCTTCGCGCTGCCAAGAACCGCTTCGGCGGCACCGACGAGATCGGCGTCTTCGCGATGGAGGGCGCGGGCCTCGTCGAGGTGCCCAATCCATCGATGCTGTTCCTGACCCAGCGCGGCGAGGGCGTCAGTGGAACCAGCGTGTTCCCGGCACTCGAGGGAACCCGCCCGGTACTGGTCGAGATCCAGGCCCTCACCGTCCGCCTGGCCAGCGGCGCCACTCCGAGGCGCGCCGCGGTGGGCTGGGACAGCGGCCGCCTGGCGATGATCCTTGCCGTCCTGGAGGCGCGGTGCGGCGTCAGCTTTGCAACCGCCGAAGTCTATCTCAACATTGCCGGCGGGTACCGGCTCAGCGACCCGGCCGCCGATCTTGCCGTGGCGGCGGCCCTCGTCTCTGCGCTATCCGAGCGGCCAGTGCCACAGGAGACGGTGGTGCTCGGCGAGATCGCACTGTCGGGCGAGGTGCGGCCGGTCGCCCACGCCGGGCTTCGCTTGCGCGAGTCCGCAAAGCTCGGGTTCGAAGGCGCCTGGGTACCGGCCGGGACCGAGGGACCGGACGGGATCTCGATCGCGCGCTTCGGCCGGCTGAAGGAATTGGTCGACCGGATTCTTGGACGCTAGGGGACTGGCGAAATCAGCCGACGGTCGCTAGCGACGCTGGCAATGACCGCGCTCGACATCTTCGTCATCCTGCTGCTCGGCGGTGCCGCGCTGGTCGGCTTCGTGCGCGGCTTCACCCACGAGATATTGTCGCTCGCTGCCTGGGTAGTCGGCCTTGCGGCCTTGAAACTGTTCCACGGCTCGCTGCACGAGCGGCTGATCGACCCGGTGGGAACGAGCGCCGGGGCGAGCGTCCTTGCCTTCGCGCTGCTGTTCATCCCGGCCTATGTGGCGGTGAAACTGTTCGCCCGGGCGGTCGGCGGCAGGACCCGGCGCTCGGTGCTTGGGCCGGTGGACCGCCTGCTTGGCGGCGGGTTCGGAATGCTGAAAGGGCTGGTCGGAGCCACGTTATTCTTCCTGCTCGCCAATCTCGTGACCGACATGATCTACGGCGGCGAGGCAGATCGGCCCGGGTGGATGACGGAATCGCGCAGCTATGCGCTCCTCAACGCGACCGGGCGGGCGGTGGTGGACTGGGTCGAGACGCGCCGCGAGGGAGACGAGCCAAGGTGATCCGCCTTTACGACACGATGCACCGGGAAAAGCGGCCGTTCGTGCCGCTGAACCCGCAGCGGATCACCATGTATGTCTGTGGTCCAACCGTTTACGGGAGGGCGCATATCGGCAATGCGAGGCCGGCGGTCGTGTTCGACACGCTTGCCCGCCTCATCCGCCACGAGTTCGGCGACCACAACCTCGTCTATGCCCGCAACGTCACCGACGTCGATGACAAGATCATCGCCGCCGCCCGCGAGGAGGGGCTCGACCCGGCCGAGATTTCGAAGCGCTATGAGCGCTTCTACCTCGAGGACATGGGAGCGCTTGGCGTGCGGCCGCCGGATATCGCGCCGCACGCCACCCAGGAAATCGGGGCAATGATCGAGATGATCGCCGGGCTGGTGGAAAAGGGCCATGCCTACGAGGCCGAGGGGCACGTCCTGTTCCACGTGCCGAGCGACCCCGACTATGGCGCGCTCTCGCGCCGGGACCGGGAAGCGATGCTCGCCGGCGCGAGGGTCGAGGTCGCACCCTACAAGCGCGACCCGGCGGACTTCGTGCTCTGGAAGCCGAGCGACGAGGGGGTGATCGGCTGGGACAGCCCCTGGGGTCGCGGACGGCCCGGATGGCATGTCGAATGCTCGGCGATGATCCGCGCCCACCTCGGCGAGACCATCGACATCCACGGCGGCGGCCTCGACCTCATATTCCCGCACCACGAGAACGAGATCGCGCAGAGCCGCTGCGCCCATAACGGGGTCCCGCTCGCACGTTTCTGGGTGCACAACGGGTTCGTCGACATGGGGGCCGAGAAAATGTCGAAGAGCCTCGGCAACGTCATCACGGTCGACCAGCTGCTCGAAGCCGGCCATCGCGGGGAAGTGCTCCGGCTCGCGCTGCTTTCAACCCATTATCGCCAGCCGCTCCCCTGGACCGATCAGCTCGTCCAGCAAAGCCGGTCGACGCTTGACCGTCTCTATCGCGCGGCCGGCGATGCCGACCCCGGCGAGGTCGACCAGGGCGTCCTCGATGCACTGGGCGACGACCTCAATACCCCGCTTGCGCTCGCCCGGCTCTCGGCGCTCGAGGATCCCGGCCGGATCCGGGCATCGGCCCGGCTGCTCGGCCTTCTTGGCATGACCAGCGACGGCTGGTTCAGGGGCGAGGGAGATGCAAGCGCCATCGAGGCCCTCATCGCGGCCAGGGCCGAGGCCAAGAAGCTTCGGGACTTTGCCGAGGCCGACAGGATCCGGGAGCAGTTGAAGAACGAGGGCATCCTGTTGGAAGACGGGCCCGGCGGCACCACATGGCGCCGGGAATGAGCGAGCAGCTTTACACGCGTGACATATTGCGCCTTGCAAGCGCCATTCCAGGACATGTGCATTTCGGCGAGCTTGAAGGAGCAGTCGAGCGCCGCTCGCCGACCTGCGGAAGCCGGATGAGGATGGCGGTCGAGCTGGACAGCGAGGGCAGGGTGCAGGGGCTCACCCAGTCGGTCGAGGCATGCGCCTTCGGCCAGGCTTCGGCGGCACTGATGGGCGCGGCCGCAGTTGGCCGCAGCGCCGGGGACGTCCGCGCCGCTCTTGACGGCATTTCGTCGTGGCTCGGCGGTGACGACGAGGCAGTGGAGAGTTGGCCGGGGCTGGACCTGCTCGCCCCGGCGCGCAGCCGGAAGGGCCGGCACGGCGCGATCCTCCTTCCGTTCCAGCTTCTGCTCGCGGCGATCGAGGAACAGCGGTGACGATCGAGGGCCACGGCGTCGACGCGACCGGGGCCCTGCTCCAGAGCGGCGCGATCATGCTCGGGACGGCGCTTGTCTTCGTAACGCTGTTCCGCAAGCTGAAGCTTGGTGCAACCCTCGGCTATATCGTCGGCGGCGTGATCATCGGCCCGCACCTCCTGGCGCTGGTCGAGGACCCCGAGGAGCTTTCCAGCCTCTCGGAGATCGGCATCGCGCTGCTCTTGTTCATCATCGGCCTCGAACTTCGTCCCCGGCGCCTGTGGCGGTTGAGGAACGACATATTCGGGCTCGGCCTCGCCCAGGTAGTGCTTTGCGGGCTGATGCTCAGCCTGTTCATCCACCTCACGCTCGACGTGACGGCGCCAGCGGCGCTCGCCATCGGGCTCCCGCTGGCGCTCTCCTCGACCGCCCAGGTGCTGCCGATGCTCCAGTCCAACCACGAGCTCAACACGCCGCAGGGCGAGCGGGCCTTTTCCATCCTCCTGTTCCAGGACCTGTCGATCGTCCCGATGATCACGATCATCGCGGCGATGTCCCGTGCGCCGCCCGATCCAAGTGACCCGGGCGGGGCGGTCCTTGCACTCTATACCGTGCTGGCAATCACCGGGCTGGTGCTCGCCGGCCGGTGGGTCCTCAACCCGATGTTCCGGCTGATCGGCCGGCTCGGCGAGCGCGAATTGTTCATCGTCGCGGGACTGTTCACCGTCATCGCCGCCGCCGCGATGATGCACCTTCTCGGCCTTTCGGTGGCGCTCGGCGCGTTCGTCGCCGGCGTCATGCTCGCGGAGTCACCCTACCGCCACGAGCTCGAAAGCGACGTCGAGCCTTTCCGCTCGATTTTGCTCGGGCTCTTTTTCCTCTCGGTGGGCATGCTGCTCGACCTGTCGGTCGTCGCTGCGCGGCCGCTGCTGGTGATCGGGGTCGCCGCTGCTCTCATCCTGATCAAGGCGACGATCATCGCGGGCCTTGCGCGGGCATTCGGAAACAGCTGGCCGATGAGCCTCAGGCTTGGCCTGCTGCTGAGCCAGGCCGGCGAATTTGCCTTCGTCCTTTTCACCCACGCAACCCAGGCACAGCTTATCCTCCCGGAGGCGGCCTCGCTGTTTGGAGCGGTGGTGACGCTGTCGATGGCGTCGACGCCCTTCCTGATGCGGCTCGCGGACTGGCTCGGCGAGCGCGAGGGGTCGGCTGCAGAGGGGCTGGAAGGACCTGAAAAATCGCCGGAAACGAGCGTCATCGTCGTTGGCTATGGCCGGTTCGGCCAGACCGCCGCCCAGATGCTGATGGCAAAGGGAGTCACGGTCACCCTGATCGATTCCGAGCCGGCGATGATCGAGACGGCAGGGAGCTTCGGCACCAAGGTATTCTACGGCGACGGCATGCGGCTCGACCTGCTTCGCCTGGCGGGCGCGGAAACGGCAAGGGCCATATTGTTCTGCAACGACAATCGCGGTGGCCAGCTGACCCGCGAGGCGATCAAGCGCGTGCTCGAGGCCTTTCCCCAGGCCGCGGTCCTGGTGCGGGCCTATGACCGGGTCCACCTCATGTCGTTCGATGGCCTCGACATCGCCTTTGCGCAGCGCGAGATGTTCGAAAGCGCGGTGCGCATGGGCCGGGCTGCCCTGGAGGCGGTGGGGCTCGATCCCGAAGAGGTCGACGAGGTCGATTTCGAATACCGGCTTCGCGACTGCGAGCGCCTCGAGCTGCAATCTTCTTCCGGTGATTTAAGGGCCGGCATCGAGCGGTCATTCGGCCCGACCAGGGCCCTCCGGGAAAGCGAGCTTTAAAAAGCCCTCGGCCGGGCCGGCGCAACCTGCTGCGCTAGGTCGCCCGGTCCAGGAAATCGGCCATGGCGCGCCGGTCGACGTCGGACTCGAGGAAGGCCCGGCCGATCCCCCGCACCAGCACAAGGGCAAGCTTGTCGCCGGTGGCCTTCTTGTCGCGTGACATCCAGTCGACCAGCCGCGATCCCCTCGAGGCGAGGCCGATCGAAGATAGCCTGCTCGGAAGGCCGCAGCTTTCGAGGTGGGCAATCACCCGCTTTGCATCGTCGGGCGGGCAAAGGCCGCGCTCGGCCGAGAAGCGGAATGCAAGCGCCATCCCGAGCGCAACTGCCTCGCCGTGAAGGAGATTGCCAAGACCCGCCTCGGACTCGATCGCGTGGCCGAACGTGTGGCCAAGGTTCAGAAGCGCACGTTTTCCGGAACGGTCGTCGACGTCGCCCGTGATCAGCCGGGCCTTGGCCCGGATCGCCGTCGCGATTGCATGGTCCCTGAGGTCCGGGTGGCCCGCCAGCAGCCCCCTGCCATTGGCCTCGCACCATGCGAAGAATGCCGGGTCGTCGATCAGCCCATATTTGAGGACCTCGGCATAGCCGCCACGAAGCTGGCGGTCGTCGAGCGTGTCGAGCAGCGAGGGATCGGCAATGACCAGCCGCGGCTGGTAGAAGATGCCAACGAGGTTCTTCTCGCCAAAGGCGTCGATCGCGGTCTTCCCGCCGACAGCGCTGTCTGCCTGGGCCAATAGGGTCGTCGGGACGTGGATCACGGGGCAGCCGCGCTTGAACAGGCCCGCCGCCAGGCCGGCGAGGTCGCCAACGCTTCCCCCTCCTACCGCGACGACCGGCGTATCGCGGTCCAGGCCGCGCTCGGCGAAGGCGGAGAGAAGCTTGTGAAGCTGCTGCCAGTCCTTGGCTGCCTCGCCTTCCGGCACGAGGACCGGATCTGCGCCGAGCGCGTCGGCGATGGCGGAACCGTGGAGACCAAAGACCCTTGGCTCGCTGACCAGCATCGGACGGGGGCGGGGGAACAGGTCGGCGATGCGCTCGATGCCCGATGCAACCGGGCCAACGATGACCTCGTAGCTCGAGGGGGGACAGTCAATCCGGATGGCCGTCATCGGGCAAGATGCTCCTCGAGCGCGGCGACGATCGCTTCGACCACCTGGCCATGGCTGCCGTTGCCGCTTCGGATGTGGATGAGTGCTTCCGAGTACATTGCCCCCCGCTGCTCGGCGAGGCGTGCCAGGGTCTCGGCACGATTGCCCTTGCGCAGCAGCGGCCGGTTGTTGCGGCGCCCCGTGCGCTCGGCCAGTATTTCCACCGGCGCATCGAGCCAGACGGTCAACGCCCGTTCCTTGAGGAGCGCCCGGGTGTCCGGGTCCATGAAGGCGCCGCCCCCGGTCGCGATCACCCGCACGCTCCCATCGATCAGCCTCGCCACGAGCCTTTTCTCACCGTCACGGAAGTCCTGCTCGCCATAGCGTTCGAACAATTCGGCGGTGCTGGTGCCCGAGGCCTCCTCGATCGCGACATCGCTGTCGACGAACTCGAGGCGCAGCCGACGCGCAAGCCGTCGGCCGATGGTCGACTTTCCTGCGCCCATCAGCCCCACCAGCACGATCGGCCGATCCAGTCTTTCGATCACCTTGGGCACGGCGAGGGGCTATACATAGAGGCTCATCGTCGGGCAAAAGCCTTTCAACAATCGGAATCGACGGAGCCAAAATGCCACGTGGGCTGATCTATCTTATCCTTGTCATCCTCATCGTCGTGGGCGGCATCTACTTTCTTTCACAAAGCGCCGAGGAAGTGCCGGTGCAGACCATCGAGGCAAATGTCACCGCCGATGACGCCGCGAATTAACAGGGTCCTTGCAGGCGGGGCGGCGGTCGCGCTCGTCCTGGCACTGCCGGCGATCGCCCAGGACCAGCCGGAATCGATCCTCCCGCCCGGCTTTGGCGACCCGGCGACCCCCACGCCGGCGCCCACCCCCACTCCGGTCACCAACGAGGTGCGCCCATCGACCCGGGCGCCTGCGGCAGTCCAGTCGGGCGAGGACCGGGGGGTCGAGGTGACGGACCTTCTTTCCGCGCTCGACGAGCTCGTTGCCGAGGCGCCGCGACGGCAGGTGGAATATCCCCAGCGCGCACGGCGCGACGCGGCATTCGCCGGGGCGCTCGACCCGGCGGCTGCCGGTCTCCCCGCCCGGCCATGGGGAGCTGCGAGCGGCAGGGCGCTCCAGGTGCTGATGCGCCGGATGGATACGCCCCTCGCGTCGCGCTGGGCCCATATCGCGCTTCGCAACCTGTTGCTTTCCAGCGCCCGCGCGCCGGCCGATGTCCATCCCGTCGACTGGGCGGCCGAGCGCGCCTGGCTGCTGATCAGGATGGGCGAGGCCGATGCCGCAAGGCTGCTGGTCGCAAGCGTCGACAGCGACCGGTTCACGCCCAAGATGCAGCAGGTGGCGCTCCAGTCGGCGCTCGCGACCGGCGATCCCTCGGCCATGTGCCCGATCGAGCCACGCCTGTCGCGGATCGAACCCAGGGTGGCGCCGCTGGTGACCGCGATCTGCGCCTCGCTTTCCGGCGAATCCGAGCGAGCGGCCGCCGATATCGAGGCGGCGCGGCGCCGCGGCAGGCTGAGCACGATCGACATTGCGCTTGCCGACAAGGTGGTCGGCGCGGCCGCAGAGACCGCCCGAGCGGTGACCATCGAATGGGAGCCGGTGGAGGACCTCAACAGCTGGCGGTTCGGCCTGTCGACGGGGACGGCAATGATGCCGCCGGAGCGGCTCATCAACGCAGCGAGCATCAGGACCCAGGCCTGGCTCGCGCGCTCGCCGATGTTCCCTGCGACCCAGAAGCTGCGCTTCGCACGCAGCGCCGCTGCACTGGGCGTCTTTTCCAGCCAGGCGCTCATTGACCTCTACGCTGCTGCCTATGACGCGACCGAGCCCGACGCGCTCGGCGACACCGAGGCCTGGCAACTGCGCCTTGCCTATATCGGCAGGGACCAGGATTCGCGGCTTTCGGCGATGCGGACGATCTGGGGTAATGCCCAGTCGCCCCTCGATCGAATGGCGACTCGCGTGCTCCTGTCACGGGCGGCACGCCATGTCGTTCCGGACGCGGACATCCAGTCGGACGCACCCAACCTCATCGCCTCGCTTCTCGCCGGGGGGTTCGACGGCGATGCCGCGCGCTGGACCGGCGTCCTCGGCGACATGGACAAGGAGGCCGGCGACATTTCCTGGGCGATGCTCGCGCTTGGTGCGCCCGACGGCGCACGTCCCGAGATCAGCGCCGGAAGGATCGAGGATTTTGCCGATCGCGACCAGAGCGAGAACCGCCAGCGGACCGCGCTCCTGGTCGCCGGCCTGGCAGGGCTCGGCCGGATCGACCCGGAGACCGCTGGCAGGCTGAACCGTAGCTACCGGCTCGGCCTTGGCGGCGAGACCGGCTGGACGCGAACGATCGACGGGGCAATGCGGCGCCGGCAGACGGGTACGTCGATCCTCTTGACCGCCAGCGCACTCCAGGGCCGCAACTTCGATAGCGTCGAGCCGATTTACCTTTTCCACTCGGTCAACGCGCTTCGCCGCACCGGCCAGGAATATCTTGCCCGGATGATTGCAGCCGAGGCACTGGCACGGACGTGAGACCCGGCGACCAGGCGCTGGTCGACCGGTTCTGCGACATGATGGCCGCGGAAGTCGGTGCTGCTCGCAACACCCTGCTTGCCTACCGGCAGGACCTGGAAGCGGCCGCGCTTGCGATCGGTTCGCTCGAGGCCGCGGGGAAGGAGGAACTGTCGCGGCTCGGCGAGGCCTGGCTCTCGCTCGCGCCATCCACGGTCGCGCGGCGGTCGGCTGCGCTCCGTCGCTTCTATGGTTTCCTGTTCGACGAGGGAATCCGGCCGGACGACCCGTCCTCAGCACTTCCTGCTCCCCGCCTGGAACGGCCGTTGCCGCGCATCCTCGACGCGACTGAAGTGGCAAATCTCTTCTCGCTGGCCGAGGAGCGCGCCTCGAGCGAGGAGCCGCTGGCGCTGCGCAACCTTGCACTGCTTGAACTGCTCTACGGCTCGGGCCTCAGGGCCACCGAGCTCGTGTCGCTGCCACGCCGGGCGGTCCGGCCAGGCCAGCCCTTCCTCATGCTTCGCGGCAAGGGCGGCAAGGAACGGCTGGTGCCGGTCTCCGCCCGGGCGGCCGATGCCGTCACCAAGTGGCTGGCACATGTTCCGGCCGACAATGCCTGGCTCTTTCCGGGGGGCAAGTCACACCTCAGCCGTGTCCGCCTGTTCCAGCTCGTCCGGGCGATGGCCGGCGAGGCAGGGATATCGCCTGACCGGGTCAGCCCCCACGTCCTTCGCCATGCCTTTGCGACGCATCTGCTTGCGGGCGGCGCCGACTTGAGGGCACTCCAGTCGCTCCTCGGCCATGCCGACATCGCCACCACCCAGATTTACACCCATGTCGATTCCGCCCGGCTGGTCGAACTGGTCAATTCCCGGCACCCGCTGGCCACGGACCATCGTTGACGAAGGGCGCCTCCCCGCTTACCCCGCCGCGCCAGATGCAGACCTATCTAGAATTTGAAAAGCCGATTGCCGCGCTTGACCAGCGGATCGCCGAACTTCGTGACACTGCGAGGGCCGGCGAGATCGACATCCAGCCCGAGGTGGCAAAGCTCGAGGCCAAGTCGGAAAAGCTGCTTCGCGAGACTTATGCGAAGCTCAGCCCCTGGCAGAAGACCCAGGTCGCCCGCCATCCCGAGCGCCCGCACTTCAAGCATTATGTGGCCGGGATCGCCGAAGATTTCATGCCGCTTGCCGGGGACCGCGCCTTCGCGGACGACCCCGCCATCATCGGCGGCCTTGCGCGCATCGACGGAAGGCGAGTGCTCCTGCTCGGCCATGAAAAGGGTGACGATACGGCGACCAGGCTGCGCCACAATTTCGGCATGGCCAAGCCGGAGGGATACCGCAAGGCGATCCGCCTGATGCAGCTTGCCGACCGCTTCGGCCTGCCGGTCGTCAGCCTCGTCGACACCTCGGGCGCCTTTCCGGGCGTCCAGGCCGAGGAGCGGGGCCAGGCGGAGGCGATCGCCCGTTCGACCGAGCAATGCCTTGCACTTGGCGTCCCGATGATCGCGGCTGTGGTCGGGGAAGGCGGCTCGGGCGGAGCGGTGGCGATTGCCGCGGCCAACCGCGTTTTGATGTTCGAGCATGCCGTCTATTCGGTCATCTCGCCCGAGGGCTGCGCCTCGATCCTGTGGCGGACCGCGGACAAGGCTGCGGATGCCGCCGAGGCGATGCGCGTTACCGCAAGCGACCTGCTCTCGCTCGGCGTCGTCGACAGGGTCGTGCCCGAACCGCTGGGCGGTGCCCACCGCAACCCGGCCGAGGCGATCGGGTCCCTGAAAGCTGCCATCTGCGAGGAGCTGGACGGCCTTGGAGCCCTCGGCCGCTCGGAGCTGCTCGAGCAGCGCCGCCGGAAATTCCTCGCCGTCGGCTAGGATCGTTCCGGAACCATCCCCTTTCGAGTTCCGTTCATCGGAGCGAAATCGAAAACGGGTGATGGAGTAGCCATGCGAACGATGCTTGCCCTTGTCGCCGCGGCAGCGGTTGCAGCGACGCCGGCCCTCGCGCAACGGGGTTCAACCAGCCTCAACCCGCGCGACGTCCAGGAGGCCGCCCGCCAGCATCCCGAGATCGTCGAGGAGTTCGGCGGTTCATTGACCGGCAACCGGGCAGCCTATGTGCAGGACATCGGTCGGAGGGTCGCGGCCTATTCCGGGACCGCAAACCCGGGGCAGGTCTATCATTTCACGGCCTTGAACAGCGCGGTCGAGAATGCCTTCGCGGTGCCCGGTGGCTATGTCTACGTCACCCGCCAGCTGATGGGCATCATGAACGACGAGTCCGAGCTTGCATTTGTCGTCGGCCATGAGACCGGCCACATCGCGGCCAATCATCACCAGCAGCGCCGCTCGGCCCAGGCATCGAGCGCCATCTGGGGCGTCCTTGGGCAGATCCTCGGGGCAGTCGTCGGCAATAATGCTTTCGGCGGCCTCATCTCCCAGAGCGCGCAGCAATTTTCCAAGCTTCGGCTGCTGAGCTTCAGCCGTGACCAGGAATATCAGGCCGACCTCCTCGGCATCCGCTACATGACCGCTGCCGGCTATGACCCGGGCGGAAGCGCGACGATGCTTGCCCAGCTGACCCGTTCCGCTGCGCTCGAGTCACGGATCCAGGGTAAGCAGAACCGTTCCACGCCCGAGTGGGCAAGCACTCACCCGCTCAACGAAAATCGCATGGCGCAGGCCGCCCAGCTGGTCCGGCAGACCGGCCGCACCGGGCAGGGGCTGCGCAACCGCGACGCTTTCCTCGCAATGATCGACGGGATGATCGTCGACGATGATCCCGAGCAGGGCGTGATCGACGGGCGAAGCTTCACCCATCCCGATCTTCGACTCCAGTTCACCGTTCCCACCGGCTTCCTGATGCAGAATGGAACGAGGGCGGTGACGATCCAGGGATCGGCCGGCCAGGCGCAGTTTTCCGGCGGTCGCTACACCGGTTCCATCGACGATTATATCCGCCAGGTACTGCGCTCGATCGGCGGCGACCGGGTCCAGATCGCGCTCGGGCCGATCCAGCGAACCCGGGTGAATTCCATCCCGGCCAGCTATGTCGTCGGCCGCGCCAGTACCTCGTCGGGCGCCGTGGACGTTGGAGTCTTCGCCTATCAGTGGGACGCCGACACCATCTACCACTTTGTCACCCTCAGCCGCGGCGGGCAGGGGCTCGGTCCGTTCGGCTCGATGTTCAATTCCCTGCGGAGGATCAGCCCGTCCGAGGCCGCGTCCATTCGCCCGAGGGTCCTCGACGTGGTGACGGTCAGGCGCGGTGACACGGTCCAGGCGCTGGCGCGCCGGATGGCCTATCGCGATTTTCAGCTGGAGCGCTTTCTCGCGCTCAACGGGCTCGCGGCGAACAGCCGCCTGGCACCAGGCCAGAAGGTCAAGCTAGTGGTTCATGGAGATCGACCCCGGCGCTAGCGCCATGGTCACATGGATTCCGCGACGCGGTTGTCCAGTCTTCCCCACATGCCATTTGATCCGCCCCCAAGTGCCTTCATGCCGCTGATGGCGGCCACGGCAATGAGCGCGGCGATCAGTCCATATTCAATTGCGGTCGCACCACGCTTGTCCAGGCGTATGCGACGCAGCAGCCGGATAGCGAGCACGCCACCCTCCTCTGGTCTTGGTCCACGGAGGCAAGATTATCGGAAGGATGATTAAGGATTCGTTCGTGTAACGAGGTTAATTCGGCGCTTGCCGCAATTATCTACGCCATCCGAGAAAATGGAGGATTTCCACCATCTCCTCGACGCGCCCACCGTTTGCGCGCTGTTCGAAGGAGCGCCGCGCGGCGGCCAATTCGGCCCGGCTGATCGGGCCGGGCCGGTTCTTCAGCACCGACGTCGCCCCCATCGTCCTCAGGTCGCGCACCAGTTCATCAAGCTTGCCGTAGCGAAGCGTGACCCGGTCGATATCGACGACCTGCATCTCGAAGCCAGCGGCAAGGAGCAGCCCGGCAAGCGAATTGGGTTCGATCCTTGGGTGGGCCCGGGCAACCACCTTCCCAACGCTTCGGCCGGCATCGATCAGGCAGGCGCGAAGCGCCGGAAGGCTGTTGCCGCCGGCGATCGCCCCGATCAGCGGTGAATCGGGTTTCAGGGCCCGGCTGAGAAGCTGGAACGCCAGTGGAAGATCGTTCACCGTGTCGAGCGTGCCGACGGCAAGGCAGAGGTCGTACCGCTCCTCGCCGAAGTCGAACCGGTCTTCCTCCGCCTGGATCCCGCCGGCCGCGACGGCGAAGTCCTCGCCGGGATCGACCACGTCCACCTTTCCGGCGAACTGGCCAAGGCGCTCGCGCCAGTCGGGCGAGGGGCAGCCGACAAGCAGCGCATGGTCGAAACTGCGGCTAATGTCGCGCAGGCGATCGAGGCAGTCCTCGAATGCCCGGTCCAGCAGGAACATGTCGGGCCCGATACGCGCGGCGCGGTCACGGCGAATTGCCCGGAGGCGGCGATCGAACAGGTCACGAGTCACGGGCCGGCTTGTGCGGCGGGACAGGCACGGCGGCAAGGGCGGCAATCGGCCGAACAGCGGCTGTCACTGGGCATGGCCGGCGGCCAGTGGCGCCTGGCGGGTCGGGGGTGGTTCGCCAGCGAGTGGTCATGCGTTAAACCCAATGGCGAATCATCCAGCATGGAGCAGCGAGTTGGCCCGGGTCGAAATCTATACGAAGGCGACATGCGGCTTTTGCATCCGAGCGAAGAAGCTGCTCGAGATGAAGAAGGTCGACTTCGAGGAATATCCGGTCGATGGCGGTGGTGAAAAAAGAGCCGAGATGGTCCAGCGCGCCGGGGGCCGGATGACCGTCCCGCAGATCTTCATCAATGGCCGGCACGTCGGCGGCTGCGATGACCTGATGGCCCTCGAATACCGGGGCAAGCTCGACGAGCTGCTCGAAGCATGAACCCGGTCCGCATTGCAATCTACCAGGCGAGGAGCGGGATTGACCCGAAGGCCAATGCCGACCGGCTGGTCGAGGCGGTGGGCAATGCCGCAAGGGGAGGAGCGGCGATGCTGTTTACTCCCGAGATGTCGGGAATGCTCGATCGCGAGCGGGAGCGCGCGCTTGCCACTGCAAGGAGCGAGGAGGAGGACGAGGTCCTCGCCGCGGTGAGATCGGCCGCAGCCCGTGCGGGGCTGTGGGTCCATCTCGGCTCGCTGGCGCTGAGGGGCTCAGGCGAAAAGCTCGTCAATCGTGGATTCGTGATCGACGGTGGCGGGGACATAAGGGCGAGGTACGACAAGCTTCACCTGTTCGATGTCGACCTCCCGACCGGCGAGAGCTGGCGGGAATCGGCACTTTATGATGCTGGCCATGAAGCAGTGGTCGTGCCCGGCACGCCGGTCGGCAGGCTCGGCCTTACCATCTGCTATGACCTGAGGTTCCCAGGCCTGTTCCAGCGGCTGAGCGAAGCCGGCGCCGAGGTCATCTCGGTCCCGGCCGCGTTCACGGTTCCAACCGGGCGCGCCCATTGGGAGGTGCTGCTCCGGGCAAGGGCCATCGAGGCTGCACTGTTCATCGTCGCAGCCGCCCAGGCCGGACACCATGAGGACGGCCGTGACACCTATGGCCATTCGCTCGTCGCGGACCCATGGGGCCAGCTGCTGGTCGAAATGGGCGGCGAACCCGGCCTTGCATTCGCGGAAATTGATCCGGGCAGGGTCACGGAAGTCAGGCAGCGGATTCCGGTCCATCAGCACCGCCGTCAAATCCCCCCGGTGACGAATTGATTCGCTGGCGCTCGTCCCCTAGGGGGATGCGCGATGGCTCCGTAGCTCAGCCGGATAGAGCAGCGGTTTCCTAAACCGAAGGTCGCAGGTTCGAGTCCTGCCGGGGCCACCAGGACATGATCCAGCAACCGGGGGAAACGGGATGCTCGCGCGAATCTTCCAGGATCATCCGAAGTCCCTCGGGATGAGCTGGGGCGAGCATGGCATTGGAGCATTGGCCATCGGCTCGAAAATGGTCGGCGCGGGCCTTGCCTGCATGGTCCATGGTATCGTCCCGGCGCTTTTCACCGAAACGGCCGGCCGAACGGTAAAGAGCTTGCATGAGCATATGGTCCGGCGGAGGCTCGGTGCCGACGACCCCAACGCCTGGCCCGACTACGAGATTTGAGGAGCTGACGCGATGAGCGATTCCCGAGGTCCCGAGGATGGCGACCTGGTCAGCGGTGCGCCGAGAGTGGCGGTGCCGGACGAGGTCAAGGAGGCAGTCCGGACGCTGATCCGCTGGGCCGGTGACGATCCTGGTCGCGAGGGGCTGCTCGATACGCCGGCGCGCGTCGCCCGGGCTTGGAAGGAATATGCAAGGGGCTATGGCGAGGATCCCGCGCGCCACCTGTCGCGGACCTTCCACGAGGTCGGTGGATATGACGAGATCGTCCTGCTCAAGGATATCCCGTTCCAGTCGCATTGCGAGCACCACCTCGCGCCGATCATCGGCAAGGCCTCGATTGCCTATCTCCCTTCCGACAAGGTGGTCGGGATCAGCAAGCTCGCGAGGGTCCTCCACGGCTATGCCCGGCGGCTCCAGGTCCAGGAACGGCTGACGGCGCAGGTGGCGGACTGCATCTGCGAGCATCTCCAGCCGAGGGGCGTCGCGGTCGTGATCGAGGCAAGCCATGCCTGCATGACCGCCCGCGGGGTCCAGACCCCGGGCGTGATGATGACGACCAGCCGCATCATGGGCGTGTTCCGCGACGATGACCGGAGCCGCAAGGAAGTCCTTGCGCTGATGGGCTACTAGGCCCGGGGGACTTCGGCGGAACGGATTTCGAGGGGCTTCCGTTCGGCCGGGCTCTCGAAGAACTCCTCGACGACCCTTGCATATTTGGGCCATCCGGGATCGGTCTCGAGCAGCAGGTGGTTCGGGCTTTCGACCGCGATGAAGCGCGCGCCGGGGATCCGGGCGGCCAGCGCCCGGCCGGCTTCGAACGGAACGACGGCGTCCCTCGTGCTATGGCCGACGAGGGTAGGGGTGGTCACCTTGCCCAGCAGTCCCCTGACATCGATCTCGCCAAACACCCTTTGCAGCGCCACGGAATTCTCGGCCGAGGTCGTCACCCGCTGGATCTCGTTGAAATAATCTTCCTGTTCCTGGTTCGCCTCGGGAAGGAACATGGAGGTGAACATCTGGCGGAAAGCGGGATTGTCCATTGCCCAGCCCTGGCGACTCAGCTCGAGCATCGCCTCCCGGCGTGCGATTTCCTCCTTGCCGCCACGCTTCGCCCAGCCCACCGCGTACCCGCCCCAAAGATGCATTTTCCGGACGCGTTCCGGGTGGCGAACTGCATAGGCAATTGCGACGGCAGCGCCCTGGCTCACCCCGAGCAGGTCGAACCGGTCGAGCCCGGCAGCGTCGACCACGCTCTCGAGGTCATCGACGAACGCCTCGAAATTGAGCGGCGCATTCCAGTCGGAGAGGCCATTGCCGCGCTCGTCGTAGCGCCAGACCGAGCGGATCGTCGTCAGCGCGCATATCCAGTGCCTCCACAGCGGGCTAGCGAGGTCTGCCTCGAGGTGGTTCAGCCAGTTGGCCGACTTGACCAGCGGCGGGCCTTCGCCGGCCACCGAATAAGCAAGGGTGGTTCCATCGCTTGCCTGGCAGAAGCGGATTTCCTGGCGGAGCGGCGGAGGCCGGTCCGCTGGCTCCCCGGTCGCCATTTCCTCGACGACCAGGCTGGCAGGGCCCGCGCGCAGCGCGGCGCTCGCGGGGATGCCCGCCTCGGCAAGCCTCCGGATTGCAAGCGCCCGCTGCTGCTCGGCTTCCTCCTCCCGGTCGGCAAGGACCAGCAGCTGGCAGAGGCATTCGGCCGGGCGCGGGTCATGGGGGCTGCGTTCGACCCATGCCCTGACGTGGGGGAGCAGCCGTTCGGGAGGAAGCTGCCGGTCGAAGAGCTCGCCGCAGATCTGGTCGAGCTGGACCCGGACATCTTCAGCCATGGCGATGCGCCAGCCATTGAACTCGTCGCAATTGGGAAGCTCGAGGTCTTCCATGAAGGAGCCACTGGCGCAGGCGCACAATCTCTCCAGCTCGTCGGAAGCAGTGTCCTTCAGGGCGGCTGCGGCGAGCTTCAGATCGACGAGGTCGACGTCCATCTCCTCGAGGCCGAGGCTGACCTCCTCGCGGTCGGCGACAATCGCGTGGCCAAGCAGGGCGCGGAGCTTCGACAGGCTCCAGCGCAGCGAGCCTCGCGGGTCGTCGGGCATTTCCCAGAAAAGCCGGCACAGGCGCTCACGGCGAACGGGGCGTCCCTCGGCGGCAAGATAGCCAAGCAGAGCCCGGGTCTTGCGCGACGCCGGCAGCCGGACCGGCCGCTCGTCGGCGATCAACGCCATCGGTCCTAGCAAGCGCAGCTTCATGGCCGTGCGACGAACCCCCTGCCGCCTCTCCCATAGCAGCAGCAGCGCCCGCGTGGAAATGGAGGTAACCGGTTACAACGTGCCTTTTCAACGCTTTTTCCAACGCTTGCTCCAACTCTCGTCGGTCATTGGGCGGTGCCGGGCCGATGTCTTGAGTGCCCGAAAGTCAAAGGAGCAGATCATGTCGAATTCACAGGCCCAGGCCCAGCTCGCTTCCGCGCTGGCTGCCCTGGTGTTCGCCGGCCTATCGGTCGGAGCAGCCCTGCTGCCGGCCATTGCGGCCTAGGAGCAAGCAGGGATGTTCCACGATTTTCGCTATTCGGCCATCCTCTCGGCTTCGAGCCGCGCGGCCTGGCAGATTGACGAGGTGGTCGGACCAGGAGCGGCCCTCGACTTCACGAGACCGTTCCTGCCCGAGCCGCTCGCCCGAACCGACGAGCTGGCTTTTCTCTCCGGGCAGGAACGCCTCACCCTCAACCATGTCCGTGCGCATGAATATCTCTGCCTGTTCGGACTGGTCGAGGAGTTCATCCTGCCCTTCGTCATGGACCATGTGCGGCCGGACCTCCCCGACGCGGACGACGAGAGGGTCCGCGCGATGCTCCAGTTTGCAGCGGAGGAAGCCAAGCACATCCAGCTGTTCAAGCGCTTCCACCAGCTGTTCACGGCCGGCTTCGGATCGCGGTGCAGCGTGATCGGCCCGGCCGAGGACGTCGCAAGGGCAGTGCTTTCCCACGACCCGCTCGGCGTTGCCCTGTTCATCCTCATGATCGAGTGGATGACGCAGAGCCACTATGTCGACAGTGTCCGCGGCGAGGCCGGGCTCGACCCGCTGTTCGCGAACCTGCTGCGCTGCCACTGGATCGAGGAGGCCCAGCACGCAAAGCTTGATACGCTGATGGTCGAGGCAATGGCCGAGGGCATGTCGCGGGAGGATATCCACCGGGCGGTCAACGGCTTCCTCGCCATCACCAGCTATTTCGATGCCGGCCTGAAGCAGCAGGCGGTTTTGAACCTCTGCGCCTTCGAGCAGGCCATCGAACGCATCCTCTCGCAAGAGCAGCGCCAGGAACTCCTCCAGCGGCAGCACCAGGCATTGCGCTGGACCTACCTCGGCTCGGGCATGGTCCATCGCCAGTTCCGCTCCGTGCTGGGCGCGCTGTCGCCCGGTGAGCTCAGGCACATCGATGCCATTGCCCCGAAATTCAGCTGACAAGACAGGAAGGAAGGAAAGCCATGCTTAGCCCCGTCATGAAGACGATCATCAATGATATCGATCTTGGAGGCCTCGAGGACCTTGCGCACGATGCCGAGGCCAGCCCCGAGCAGGCAACGCTCGGGTTCCAGGTGGTCACGCGCTGGGACGGCCAGTTCCGGAGCGAAACGACGCTTGGAGCGATTTGCGCCGGCAATGGCGACAAGATTGCCCGTGACCATGTGATCAGGGCGGACGAGCCCGAGGAGCTCCTCGGTAGCAACGAGGCAGCGAATCCCCAGGAACTGCTGATGGCGGCGCTCAATGCCTGCATGACCGTCGGCTATGTCGCTGGTGCCTCCAAGCGCGGAATCACGCTCAGCAGGCTGGAAATCGAGACCAAGGGCACGCTCGACCTGCGCGGCTTCTTCGGCCTCTCGGAAACCGTCCCGCCAGGCTATCCCTCGCTCCAATATGTCGTTCGCATCGCCGGCGACGGTACGCCCGAGCAATTCGCCGAGATCCACGCCGAGGTCCAGGCGACTTCGCCCAACTACGACAATCTCGCCCGGGCGATACGAATGGACGCAAGGCTCGAAGTAGAATCCGACTAAGCGGAACCCCGGCTGTCCTCGTCACCTCATCCCCCAACCCCACCCAGGACAGCTGCCGCCGCGAGGCCGGCCCCGGCAACTACCGGGCCGGCCTCATTTTTTTTGCGTGATGCGGGTGCCGCCACGGGATTGTGTCGGCCTCGTAAACCCTTTCAAAGCGCGGCGCTGATGCAGCACCCTCTTGAACCGCACGCGTAATTTCCCCTGCTCCAGAGTGAAAAAATGCGTCTTTTCGGCAACAGGCTGAAGATTTGTAATCTTGCGCCGCAACAACCGCTCTCATAATGTGTTCGAGCAGTTCTGATTTGGAACGCATGTGAAAGGGGATATCTATGCGGAAGCTGGCCATTATGGCTGCGCTTGCTTCGACCGCTCTGGCCACTCCGGCTGTCGCTCGCGACAATAGCTGGTACGTCGGTGTCGAAGGCGGCGCCATGATCGTTGAAGACACGAAGTTCGATGTCTTTGACCAGGTTGGTGAGATCGAAGACGGTGTGGTTGTCAACTACAGCACCGGCGTCGATGTAGACCTGGTCGCCGGTTACGACTTCGGAGGTTTTCGCGTCGAGGCCGAGCTCGGCTGGAAGCGCGCTTCCATCGATGACGTCGCAATCGACGGTACGATCATCGACGATGTTGACGTTGTTGTCGACGTGGACGGCCACGCCCGCGCGATCTCGGCAATGGTCAACGGCATGCTCGACTTCGGTGACGACGACGGCTGGAGTGGCTTCGTCGGCGGCGGTGTCGGCCTTGCCCGCGTCAAGCACTCGATCGATCTCGACGAGTTCGGCGACGTCAGCGAGTCCGACGGCGCGTTCGCCTGGCAGGTCATTGCGGGTGTCCGCAAGGCCGTCAGCGCCAACATGGACGTTGGCCTGAAGTATCGCTTCTTCAACACCGGCCGACTTGACTATGGTGATGAGTTCGGCGCCCTCGAGGGTCGCTTCAAGTCGCACTCGCTGCTGCTGAGCCTGATCTACAACTTCGCTCCGCCGCCGCCTCCGCCGCCGCCTCCGCCGCCTCCGCCCCCGCCGCCTCCGCCGCCTCCGGCGACGCAGACGTGCCCGGACGGTTCGGTGATCCTGGCGACGGAAGTCTGCCCGCCGCCGCCGCCGCCGCCGCCGCCGCCGCCGCCTCCGCCGGAGCCGGAACGCGGCTAAGCCAGGCTGGCTCAGGCAAGAAGATTACCCCGGGAAGCCTTGCCTTCCCGGGGTTTTCTTTTGCGCGTTGATGATCGGGCCACGCTCGCCTATCCCGGCGGTTCCCTTACCGCCGGAGACTGTCGAATGTTGCGTCTGGCCCTTGCGCTTGGCCTTCTGCTTGCCGCTGACATGGCCTCGCCCCAGGGCAGCTCGCCGCTCGCCGTGACCTATTTCGACTGGGGAAAAGAAGAAATAAGGCGCGACGACCGTTCCGCGCTCGACCGAGTGGCCGAGGAATGGCGAGCACGCCCTGCCACAAGGCTGCTGCTTTCAGGTCACACTGACCGGTCGGGTGACCCCGCGTCGAACCGGGCCACGGGCCTCAGGCGCGCCGAGGCCGTTGCGGCCGAGCTCGAACGGCGCGGCATTCCCGGGAGCGCGATGCGCCTGGTTTCGTTTGGTGAAGAGGACCCGCTGGTCGCGACCGAGGACGGTGTGAGAGAAGTCCGGAACCGGCGAGTTGTCATTTCAATCGAGGAGTAGCTCCATGCGTTTCCTGCCATTGATTTCCATGCTCATGCTGACCGCCGGCTGCGCGACCCCTGACGCGCTCGGGCCGAGCGGGAGGTATCCGTCGGTTGCCCTGGTCAACGGATCGGGTGCGGTTACCGGATCGGTCGAACTCGAGCCGCGGGACGATGGCACCAACCTGCGCATTTCCGTCCGGGGACTTCCCCCGGGCGAGCATGGACTTCATCTTCATGCCGTCGGTCGCTGTGACGGGCCGGCTTTCCAGAGCGCCGGCGGCCATTGGAACCCGGCTGGAAGGCAGCATGGCCACCTCAACCCGCAGGGATCCCATGCCGGCGACCTTCCCAACCTCACGGTGAGCTCCAGCGGGAACGGTGCCCTCAATTTCCTGGTGACCGGTTCGAGCCTTGCCGACTCCGATGGGACTAGCCTCGTCATCCATGCCAAGCCCGATGACTATCGGACCGACCCAAGCGGCAACAGCGGTGACCGGATTGCCTGCGCAGTGCTGGCGGCGCCGACGCAGGGCTGAACCGGAGGACTGGCGGCGGGAGCAATTGCGGCTCCCGGCCGCCTAGCCTGCCCCGATCGTATCTTCCTCGTCGACCAGCAGCTCGGGCTGAGCAGGTTCTTTCTTCCTCGAGGACTTCCTCGCCTTGGGCTTTCCGAAGGACTCGATTTTCGGTGCCCGCTCCAGCATCGGCTTGAGATACTGGCCGGTGAAGCTGCGCTCGTTCGCAGCGACCTGCTCGGGCGTACCCTCGGCGACGATTTCGCCGCCCTTGACGCCCCCCTCTGGCCCCAGGTCGATGATCCAGTCAGCGGTCTTGATGACATCGAGGTTATGCTCGATCACCACTACCGTATTGCCCTGCTCGACGAGGGCATGGAGCACGTCGAGCAATTTCCGGACGTCCTCGAAATGAAGTCCGGTGGTTGGCTCGTCGAGGATATAGAGCGTGTTGCCCGTCGCCCGGCGTGACAGTTCCTTCGAAAGCTTCACGCGCTGGGCCTCGCCGCCCGACAGCGTCGTCGCCTGCTGCCCGACCTTGATATATCCAAGCCCCACTTCCTCGAGCATCCGCATCCGGTCGCGGATTCCGGGGACGGCCTTGAAGAACTCGGCCGCGTCCTCGACCGTCATGTCGAGCACGTCGGCGATGCTCCTGCCCTTGAACTTCACTTCCAGCGTCTCGCGATTGTAACGCGCTCCATGGCAGACGTCGCAGGTGACATAGACGTCCGGCAAGAAGTGCATCTCGATCTTGAGAACACCGTCGCCCTGGCATGCCTCGCACCGGCCGCCCTTCACGTTAAAGCTGAAGCGGCCCGGCTTATAGCCTCGCGCCTGGCTCTCCGGGAGCCCGGCGAACCAGTCGCGGATCTGGGTAAATGCACCGGTATAGGTGGCCGGGTTCGAGCGGGGCGTGCGGCCGATCGGCGATTGGTCGATGTCGATCACCTTGTCTAGGTGCTCGAGGCCGGTCACCTTGTCATGCCTGCCGGCGATGACCCGTGCCCCGTTCAGCGACCGGGCGGCAGCAGCGTAGAGCGTGTCGATGGTAAGCGATGACTTGCCGCTGCCCGAGACACCGGTGATGCAGGTAAAGGTACCAAGCGGGATCGACGCGGTGACGTCACGGAGGTTGTTTTCCCGGGCGCCATGCACAGTCAGCTTGCGGCCGTTGCCCCTGCGACGCTCGGCCCGCATCGGGATGTGCCGGCGGCCGGCCAGATAGTCGGCGGTAAGGCTCCCCTCGGACGAAAGCAGCTCGTCGAGCGTTCCTGCGAATACGACTTCCCCGCCGTGGACGCCAGCACCCGGCCCCATGTCGATGATATGGTCGGCCGACCGGATGGCATCCTCGTCATGCTCGACGACCAGCACCGTGTTGCCGAGCCCGCGCAGGCGCCGAAGCGTCTCAAGCAGCCGGTCATTGTCCTTCTGGTGAAGCCCGATCGAGGGCTCGTCCAGGACATAAAGAACCCCGGAAAGGCCGGAGCCGATCTGCGAGGCCAGCCGGATCCGCTGGCTCTCCCCGCCGGACAGGGTGCCGGACTTGCGGTCGAGGTTGAGATAATCGAGCCCGACATTGTGGAGGAAGCCAAGCCGCTCTTTGATTTCCTTGAGGATTGCTCTCGCAATTTCTTTCTGCTGGGGGGTGAGATGCTCCTCGAGAGTCGAGAACCAGCGGAGCGCGTCGGCGACCGAGCGGCGGGCGGAACTGGAGATGTCCTCGCCGGCGATCTTGACGCTGAGTGCTTCCGGCCGGAGCCTGAGGCCGCCGCAGGTCTCGCACGGGTGGGCAGCCTGGTAGTTGGAAAGCTCCTCGCGCATCCACGCGCTCTCGGTCGCGAGCATGCGCCGCTCGAGATTGCCGAGGAC
>CAZQLI010000005.1:0-26806 GCA_964594145.1 uncultured Sphingomonas sp.
CCTCGCATCGAACACGCCATCGTGCTGGACGAGGCACTTGAACCGGTCGGGCCACTGGCCCGCGATCCAGTTCATCATGTAGCCGCCGTAGCTCGCGCCGAGAGCGCAGGCATTGCTGGCATCAAGCGATGAATCGTTGGCGGTAGCGAAGGCGAGGCCCTTCTGGAGGTCCTCGAGCGGCTTTCCGCCCCAGTCACGGTTGATGCTGTCGGTGAACTGCTGGCCGTACCCGGTCGAGCCGTGGAAATCGATGCTGACGACAGCATAGCCCGGCGATGACAGCAGCCTCGGGTTCCAGCGGTAGGACCAGCTGTTGCCAAAGCTGCCCTGCGGACCGCCATGCACCACGAAAGCAATCGGAAGCTTGCCCACATGGGTCTGGGGCTTGAGCGTAAATCCCCAGACGCGGTCGTCATTGGCGCCGGCGAAACTGAACTTGTCGAACCTTATCGGGTCGAGCTCGGCCAGGAGCGCGTGATTGACATCGGTCAGGCGGCGCGTCTGGCCCTTGCGGTCGATGAGGTAGAGATCGTCGGGCGCCTTCAGGCTGTTCATGGCGTAGACAATCGACCCGTCGGCGAGCGGCACCGCGGCATGCGCCGTTCCGCTTTCGGTCAGCTTCGTCACCCGGCCGCTTGCCACGTCGACGCGGAACAGCGGGTTCTCCATGACATCGCCGGCATCGACGATCAGGCTGCGGCTGTCCTTGCTCCATTGCAGCGAGCCCGGCGAGCGGTCCCAGCCGGCGGCGAGCTCGCGGACCTTTCCGCTTTCCAGGTCGAGGAGCTTGATGACATTGCGGTCGCTCTCGTAGCCGGCCCGGGCCATCGAGAGCCAGGCAAGCGTGCGCCCGTCGGGCGAGAGGGTCGGCTGGTTGTCCGTGCCGTCATTGTCGGGCGTGAGGTTGGTCGGTTGGGCCGACCCGTCAGCCGGCACAGAAAAAATATCGAGGTTGGTCGATGTCGGCTCGATGCGTCCCGCCTCGCGGAGAGCGAAATAGACCGTCTTCCCGTCGGCGGAGATGGCGATCTCCTCCCCGCCCCCGAACGGCTTGGACGGCGTGTCGCCGACGAGCGCGCCGGTGACCGGGACGCCCGGGCCCGTGACCTGCCCATTGACGATCGGGAAGGAGAAAATGCGGCTGCGAACCCCCGGCTCCACCCAAGTGTCCCAATGGCGAACGAAGAGCTGGTCGTAGACCCGCCCCGACCCGGTCTTCTGGGCGACGGGAAGGCCCCGGCAAGCAAGGTCGGTACAGCGAAGGTCGCGGTCCGCCCAGACCAGCAGCCGGGAGCCGTTGGCGCTCAGCTTGAAGCCGGAGATGTCCCCCTTGAAGCTGGACAGCTGTGCAGGCTGGCCGCCTACCGGCATCCGGAACAGCTGGTCCTGTCCGTCGACCGGGGCAAGATACCAGATTGCACCGTCGCCGCCGAAGGCGGCGTCATGGGCACCGGCCGTGAGACCGGCGAGCGGCTGGGCCGACGCATTGCCGGCGCGAAGGTCGAGCATGTGCAGGACGTTGTTGCGCTTGTTGGCGGCAAGATCGGTGGTCGACAGGGTGAAGATCGCATGGCGCCCGTCCGGTGAGACGCTGGGCGCTCCCAGCCGGCGCATCATGTGCAGGTCCGTCGGGGTCATCGGGCGGGCCACTGCGGGAGTGGCAAGTAGGGCGGCGGCCGCGGCGCCCGCGGCAAGCAAACGGATAAACATGGACGTCAGGCGTAACGGGCCCGTTTCAAACGTTCAACCGGCTTCAGAGCGGACGGCCCGTAATCCTGTGTATTTCCCGCTTCACATGTTCATCGACGATCGCCGGCAGATGCTCGTCCAGCCACTGCTTGAGGATCGGCCGAAGCATTTCGCGGACCATGTCCTCGAGCGGGTTGCCCTGCGGCGGAGGCGGGGCGCTCGCGGCGACGCTTGCCAGCGCCTCGAGCTTCAGGCGGCTTTCATCGGCAGCTTCTTCCTCGAGCAGCGGTGGGCCAAGGTCGACCGGGGCCGGCTCGGGAGCCGCCATGCTCTCGTCCAGTTCGAGGACGTCCTCGCTTTCCGAATCCGTGTCGGGGAGCGGCGGAGCCGCGGCACGAACTTCCTTCTCCTCGGCGATCACGCGCTTGATCGACGCGAGGATGTCTTCCATCGAAGGCTCACGGGCACCGGCCATCGGGCTCCTATTGCCTATCGCGAGGCGGGAGTCACGCCCTGAGGCTGTTCGGCGGGCGTAACGGTGCTGGTCGCGACCGGGTCGTGGCGCCTGTCGCTCGACCAGTCGTTCCAGTCGCCGGCCACGCGGCGATAATTGCCGAGCGGGTCGTAGAGCGGCCCTCCCTCGAGACCAAGATCATCCGCCTCGGCCTGGCCCATCGCGTTGAGCAGCTGGAAGCCCGCGACATAGGCATCGCGGCGGGCCGTCACCAGCAGCACCTGCGAATTGAGCAACTCCTGCTCGGCGTTGAGGACGTCGAGAATGGTACGGGTGCCAACGCTGTTCTCGGCCCGGACGCCTTCGAGCGCCAGTTCGTTGGCCCTGACGGCGACCTCGTTCGACTTTATCTCCTCCAGCGCCGCCTGGTAGTCGGCAAAGGCCGAGCGGGTGACCGATACGACCGCCCGCTCCGAAGCGACGCGCTGCTCAAGCGCCTGGCCTTCGAGCGCCTGGGCCTGGCGGATCCTCGCCGAGGGGAGCCCGCCCTGGTAGAGCGGGATCTGGCCAAGGAGGCCGACGCTGGTCGCGGTTCCCGAGCGCGCTGCACCGCCGGTCTCGCCGTTGATGGTCCGTGCATAGTCGCCCGATGCGACTGCAGATACGGAGGGAAGGCGCGTGCCGCGTGCGGAGTTGACGTCGTAGCCGGCAGCCTCGGCCTGTCGCGTTGCAGCGATCAGGTCGGGATTGTCGGCGAGGGCGATCCGGACCGCCTCGTCTGCAGTCGAGGGCAAGGGCGGCAGCGGCGGCGGGGGCTGCAGCTGGTCGGGGCGAACCCCGATCACCCGGCGGTAATTTTCTTCGCTGGCCGTCAGCCGCCCTTGCGCGTTGATGAGCTGCGCGCGGGCAAGCTCGAGCCTCGCTTCGGACTGTGCGACGTCGGTACGAGTGACGTCGCCGATTTCGAACCTGTCGCGGGTTGCCTCGAGGTTCGTCTCGAGCACCCTGACGTTGTTGGCACTCAGTTCGACAGTCGCCCGATCGCGGATCACGTCCATATAGGCTGCGACCGCCTCGGTGAAGACATCGCCTTCCACCGCGCGAAGAGTTGCCCGGCCAGCCTCGACGCGGGTCTTTGCGGCCTCGACGCTGTTGCGGACGGTGCCTCCACGAAACAGGGGATAGGAAATATCGACGCCGCCGGTGACGAAGGGCCCCTTGCTAAGACCAGTATCAAAACGGCCGCTGCGGGTCAGGTCGCGCGTCACGCCGACGCTGCCGGTGACCGTCGGGCGGCCGGCAGAGCGCGCGATTGCGACGCCGGCGTCGGTCGCCTTCAGCGCTTCGCGCTGCGCCGTGAGTGTCGGGTTGGCCTGGTAGGTCGAAACCAGTGCCTCGCGCAGCGTCGCGGCGGAAGCAGTGCCCGACGCGAGCGCGACGAGCAGCGTTGTGATTGCGAGATGACGGGTCACGGGCGACCTCCGCTCCATTCAGAAAGTGAAGGCCATTGGCCGTTCGAACCCGGGAATCAGGTCCACGTCGGAATCGGCGATGCTTCGCCAGCCGATCGAGCCATTGGCGGACTGGCCAACGAACAGGCGGGTCACCCCGCGATCGACAATCGCGCCGGCAATGATGCCTTCCGGCGCAAGCTGCTTTCCAAGAGCGGCTGGAATTTCCTCTACCGCGCCATCGAACAGGATAAGATCGTAGGGCGCGCCCTTCGGCCAGCCCTTGGCAGGGTCGCCCACCTCGGTCTCGATGCCATTTTCGGCGGCGGCCGCGGCGAGTGTCCTGTTCGCCTCGATCGCCGTCACCTGGAGCCCCATTTCCTTCAGCACCGCCGCGGAATAGCCCGTGCCCGATCCGATCACGAGCGCCCGCTGGCCTGGAAGCGGCTCGGCTTCGTCGAGCAGGCGACCAAGGGCAGCGGGCGGCATCATCGTGCGCCCTTCGCCGACCGCAAGCGGCCGGTCGAAATAGGCCAGCGCACGGGCCTTGCCCGGCACGAAACGCTCGCGCTCAACCTTGCCCATCGCGGCGAGGACAGCGCCGTCGGCAACGCCCTGCGGGCGGAGCTGGCTGTCGACCATCGCCCGGCGAGCCAGACTGAAATCCTGCATGGAACCCTCGCTCAAATTCGACTGTACTATGCCACTAAGACAGCAGCGGTACAAGGCTCCCTTATCGGCTGATGGCCGTTACGCCAAGCATGACGCGGGTCCGTTTGTCGAATCGTTCGGTTGACAAGCGACGGGCCTAGCCGCCAAAGGCCGGACCCGCGGGGCCCGATGGCGGAGTGGTTACGCAGAGGACTGCAAATCCTTGCACGCCGGTTCGATTCCGGCTCGGGCCTCCATTTTCCTGGAAGTTTTCACTCCGCGGCAGACCGGTTCGCGGTCGCCAGGGCCTACTGGCCAGCCCAGCGGCGGGCCCATCCAGAAGTGACTCGCGGCGAGAATGTCGACATGCTGAGCCTTCCGCCGGGAACTGGCGTGCCGCACGGCGGTTCGTGAAATAGCTGGGGAGCAACCAGGAACCGGCAGGCGATGCCCGAAGAGCGAGTCTGGATACCTTATTGCGGCGCAGCCCCGGTCCCCGCTGACTGGCTGGGCCGCTGGAACCTGGACCCGCTGCTGATCGTCGCCTTGTTCATCCTTGCAGCGGCAATCCACCGGGTGGGGCGTGCAAGCGGGGGCAGCGGTTTTTCGGGCCCGGCCGCTGCGCTGCTTTTCCTGCTCTACGTCTCGCCCTTCTGTGCGCTCACTTCGGCCCTGTTCGCTGCCCGGGTCGCGCACCATCTCGTCCTCGTGGCGGTCATCGCGCCGCTCATCGCCCTGTCGCTGCCGCTGCGAGACGCTGCTCCCGGTCGGCTTGTTCCCTGGACCATCGTCCAGGCGCTGGTCCTCTGGGCCTGGCATGCGCCGGCTCTCTATTCGGCGGCACTTTCGAGTGATGCTCTCTATTGGCTGATGCAGCTCAGTCTCTTCGGGACTGCGGTGGCGTTCTGGATGGGCATTCGCCGGTCATCGCCGCTCAAGGCGGTTGCAGCACTTCTCGCGACCATGGTCCAGATGGGCCTCCTCGGGGCGCTCATTACCTTCAGCGCCAACCCGCTTTATGAGCCCCATTTCGCGACGAGCTGGAGCTGGGGCTTCTCGCCGCTCGAAGACCAGCAGCTCGGCGGGCTCATCATGTGGGCGCCGGCTGCGGCATTCTACCTTGCCGCGGCGCTTTTCATCGCGGGAAGATGGCTTCGCCGCGAGGCAAGCCTGGCGGCATCTTGATCGACCGGCTCCTCGCCTGGGCCCGGGAGCATACCGAGCGGAGTCGATATTCGCCGGTGGGGATCGCGTTTCACTGGCTGATGGCGGCGCTGGTCCTGTTCCAGCTCGGCTGGGGATTTTACACCGATTTCCTGTTCCCCGGCGGGGACAAGATCCGAGCCTATGAAGTACACAGCGCGGTCGGCCTCCCCATCCTCCTGCTCGCGGTGCTTCGAGGCATCTGGAGGATCCTGGTGCCCGGGCCGATCAACGATGCCGACCGGCTGGGTCTCCAGACGATCATCGCCCACGTCACCCATTTCCTCTTCTACGTCGCCTTCTTCGCATTGCCGCTGAGCGGCTGGGCGATGTGGTCGAGCATCGCCGACCCCGGCCCGCTCTATCTCGCCGGAGTCATTCCCTGGCCACAGCTCCCGATCGGCACGCTGGACTTGATGACCCGCTATGCAATCCTCGATCTCGCCGAGGACGTGCACCGCCTCTTTGTCATTCTGCTGCTCGTGCTGATTCCGGCACATGTAGCAGCCGCCCTGAAACATCATTTCTGGAACCGGCATGACGTGCTGCAGGGGATCCTTCCGGAGATCCCGGACTGGGAGGACCCCCGGGCAGCTGCGCGGCATAAGCCGCGAGAGCGGCGCTTTCCGAAGGGCTCAGAAGCTGGCTGATATGAAGCATGATATTGGCAGGGTCGGTCCGTCTCCGCGAATGGCGCCACTGGTCGAGCTGGGCCGCGAGATAGGCCGCCGGCTGCCCCGCCAGCGGCGGGTTGGATGGCCCGACCCCCTCCCCGTCGAGCCCATGGCATTCGGCGCAGGGCGGCAGGCCACGGCCAGGGTCGCCCGTCATGTAAAGCGCCAGGCCGCCCGGCCTGCCCGCCGTCCTCGCGGGGAATGGCATGGCCGCATAATGTCCGGAAACAAGGCCCCGTTCGGAAGGGCCGAGGCGCCGTGCAATCCAGTTCATCTGCGGGTGATAGCGGCGCCCGTCGGCAAAGGCATCGAGCTGGCGACGCAGATAGCCAGGATCAAGCCCGGCAAGGCGAGGCGCCCCTGCACCGTCGCCTTCGCCGTTCATCCCGTGACAGGTGAAGCATGCGTTGCTGGCGCCGGCGCCTCCACCGCTGAGCGCGACGAGCTCGCCGGTCGCGACGAAGCGCTGCGCAGATGAAGGATCGGCCGCTCCCTGGCAGGCAGGCAGCAGAACTGCTGCTCCCAGGGCCAGGCATTTCCTCAGTGGCGACAAGATCTCCATCCAGTCGTGGGGAACCGGCAGCGGAATGCATCGGTTCCCCTTCGAAATCCGGCACTGCCAGCAAGGGGAGGTCGATTGCGCAAAGCCATTCTCCTGGTCCCGGTCCTCATCCTCGCCGGCGCGTGCAAGCCTCCGCCCGAGCGACGGCAGTCCTTGCCGATGGCGGATGCCGGCCGGGGGAAGGCGGCGATCGAGCGGCTCGGCTGCGCCAGCTGCCACCGAATCGAGGGCATCGCCTGGCCGCGGGGCACGGTTGGACCGGCAATCGTCAGCATGAACGGCCGCAGCATGATTGCCGGTCAGCTCCCCAACAGGCCCGATCAGCTGGCGATGTTCGTTCGCGATGCGCCGCGGCTCGTCCCGGGGACCGCCATGCCGGCCATTCCCATGAGCGACCAGGATTCGAGAGACATTGCAGCCTATCTCTACGAGATCGGCAGCTGAGATGCTGAGGGGTTGGCCGCCTCCGATCCTCGATCCCGCCGGCCCCTACGCCTGGCCGATCACCACCCTCACCTGGGTGCTTCTCGCCATGGCCGCGATCGTCATGGCAATCGTCTTCGCCTCGCTCTGGATCGCGCTATTCGGCCGCAAGCGACTGGCCGCCAAGCTCGGCGGCCAGAAGATGATCTGGATCGGGGGGATCATCCTTCCCGTCGTCGTTCTGACCGTGCTCCTCGTCTATGGCCTTGCACTCACCCGAAGCCTTTCCGACCCGATAAGCGGCGACGAGCCGCGGGTCAGGATCACCGGCGAAATGTGGTGGTGGCGGGTCGATTACCTGGGGCCGGACGGCTCCATCATCATCCGCGATGCCAATGAGCTCCACATTCCCAGCGGCCAGCCGGTCGTGCTCGAGCTGGAATCCTCCGACGTGATCCACAGTTTCTGGGTTCCGCGCCTGTCAGGCAAGCTCGACATGGTCCCTGGCCGCCGCAACCTCATGCGCATCGAGGCCAATGAGCCGGGCGTGTTCGGCGGCCAGTGCGCCGAATATTGCGGCGGCCCCCACGCGCTCATGGGCTTTACCGTCATCGCCCATGCTCCCGGCGACTATGATCGTCTAATCGCCGAGAGGCGACGGCGGGAGGAAGGAGCCCTGGCTGGTGCTTCGTCGGCGGGCCAGCAGCTGTTCCAGTCGAACGGCTGCGCTGCGTGCCATCGCATTGCCGGAACGGCTGCCAATGGCGAGGCGGGACCTGACCTCAGCTATGTCGGGTCCCGCCGACGCCTCGGGGCGGGCATCCTTCCCAATAATCGCGGGACGCTGATGGGATGGATCGGCAACAGCCAGGCGATCAAGCCGGGCAACCGGATGCCGCCCTATAACAATCTGGGCGGCGCGGAGCTGGAGCAGCTCGCGGCCTATCTCGAGGCCCAGAAATGAATTCCGAGACCGGGTTTGATCCCGCGCTCCTCGACAGCTTCCCGACGAAGGGCAAACGCCCCGAGGGCGAGATCGAGGAGCTCCAGCGGATCTGGGCCGCTCCCTCGGGCTGGGGACGGCTCACCGCGGTCAACAATAATTACATCGGCATATACTACGTCGGCGCTGCCTTTCTTTTCTTCATCCTCGCCGGCGCGCTCGCGCTCCTCATGCGCGCCCAGCTCGCGCTTCCGCTGAACGGCGTCCTTGGACAGGAGGCCTACAACCAGTTCTTCACCATGCACGGAACGGTGATGATGTTCCTCTTCGCCGTCCCGATGATGGAGGCGATTGGCGTGCTGCTCCTGCCGCAGATGCTCGCGGCAAGGGACCTGCCGTTTCCGCGCCTGTCGGCCTATGCCTTCTGGGCCTATTTTGTCGGCGGGCTGTGCTTTTTCGCCTCGCTCTTCGTCGGCCTTGCACCATCGGGCGGCTGGTTCATGTACCCCCCGCTCACCAGCGCCACATATTCGCCGGGGATCAATGCCGATTTCTGGCTGCTCGGGATCGGCTTCATCGAGATCTCCGCGATTGCCGGCGCGATCGAGCTGCTGGTCGGAGTGCTGAAGACACGCGCCCCGGGCATGACCCTCGCGAAGATGCCGATCTTTGCCTGGGCGATGCTGGTATTTGCCGGGATGATCGTGATCGCCTTTCCAGCGGTCATCCTTGGAACATTGCTCCTGGAACTTGAGCGGGCGCTCAACTGGCCGTTCTTCGATCCCACCCGCGGCGGAGACCCGATGCTCTGGCAGCACCTGTTCTGGTTCTTCGGCCATCCGGAAGTCTATATCATCTTTCTCCCGGCGGCCGGCCTCCTCTCGATGATGGTCGCTGCACTCGCCCGCACGCCGCTGGTCGGCTACCAGCTGGTGGTCCTCGCCATCCTTGCAACCGGCTTCATCAGCTTCGGCGTTTGGGCTCATCACATGTTCACGACCGGCATGCCGACGATGACGATCGGCTTTTTCGCTGCGGCGAGCATGGCGGTCAGCGTCCCGGCAGGAATCCAGGTCTTCGCGTGGATCGCGACCCTCGCTGCCGGAAAGCCGCGCTACAACACGCCGACGCTGTTCCTGGTAGGCGGGCTTTTGACCTTCGTTGTCGGCGGGCTCTCGGGGGTGATGGTGGCGATGGTGCCTTTCGACTGGCAGGTGCATGACAGCCACTTCATCGTCGCCCACCTCCATTATGTCCTGATCGGCGGAGCGGTGCTCCCGCTGTTCGCGGCCTTCTACTACTGGTTCGGGATGACCAGCCGCCGGGCCCTGTCCGAGCGGCTCGGCAAGTGGATCTTCTGGCTGGTCTTCGCCGGCATGCACGTCACGTTCCTGCCGATGCACCTCACCGGGTTCATGGGCATGCCGCGGCGGGTCTATACCTATCTGCCCGAGACAGGCTGGGGTCCGACAAACCTGGTCTCCAGCGCGGGGGCGGCAATTTTCGCAGCCGGCATCCTCCTCTTCCTCTTCGACCTTGCACGCAATTTCCGCTTTTCGGTCGATGAGAGCGCCGGCAATGTCTACGGCGGCGGGACGCTGGAGTGGCTCCCTTCCGGGCTATATTCTGCCCGAAGCATCCCGGTCGTCGCGAGCCGCGAACCACTTTGGAGCGACCCGGGGATCTGCGACGACGTCGCCGAGGGGCGATATCTGCTTCCGGGCTCGGCAACCGGGCATCGCGAAACGATCATCACCAGCCCGATACGCGCCGAACCGCAATATCTGCAGATCATGCCTGGCCCCTCGGCATGGCCGCTGCTCTCGGCCATTTTCACTGCGGGATTTTTCATCCTGATGACCGTCCAGGCCTATACGCCGGCCATTATCAGCGGCATTCTCACCATTCCCTCGGTCATCGCCTGGCTGTGGGAAACCGACCGGCAGGTCGAGGCCGAGCAAGTGGATGTCGGCGGCGGGATCCGGCTTTCCACCTATGTGACCGGGCCGAGCTCGCACGGCTGGTGGGCGACGGTCATCCTGCTCATCGTCATCTTCATGATCTTCCTGATGGCTGTCTTCAGCTACTTGTTCCTCTTTGGGGTGCATCCGCAGTTCTGGAAGGCGCCGGCCGGGGCCACGTGGCTCCTTCCGATAATCGCGGGATACGCAGTGGCAGCCGGGCTCGCGCTGCTCGGCCGACACCTCCTCGCCCGGAAGCAATCGACGGTCTGGAGCCCGCCGACCCAGCTGCTCCTCGCTGCAGCTGCGCTGATCGTCTCCTGGACGCTCGATATTCATTCCTGGCGGCTGCACGGGATCGACCCGGAGGAGAGCGCCCAGCAGGCGACGGTCATGGCGATGATCTCACTCAACGGCCTTCTCACGGTGCTGACGCTGATGATGGCGCTTTATCTTGCAGCCCGGGTCAGCAGGGGCATCATGACGAAACCGAGGAACACGACCTTCGACGTGGTGGTGCTGTTCATCCTCTACACCGCGGCCCAGGGCATGGTTTCCGCGGCCCTCACCCGGCTCTTCCCGGGGGCGAGCTGATGCGCGAATGGACGGTCCTCCTCGGGGGCCTGGTCATCTGGGCCGCCCATTTCTTCACCCTCTACGCCATTGCCAGCATCTTACCGGGCAAGGGCGAAGCAAGGCTGCTCGTCCTGGCCGCGACCCTCGCCGCCCTCGCCCTCGACGCTTTCGTCCTGGGGATGGCGCTTTCATCGCTCAAGGGCCGGGCTTCGCCAGAAGCGACCACGCTGATGGCCAGGGCCGGCGCTGCCGGGGCGCTGCTCTCGCTCGTCGCAATTGCGTGGCAGGCGCTGCCGGCAATCGCCTGACTTCATCCTAGGCAATGGTGGCGATGATCAGCGAGACATTGTCGGGGGCGCCCCGGGCAAGAACGAGGTCGATGAGCCGGTCGGCAGCATCCTCGGCAGGCCGCGAATCCAGCTCGGCGAGCAACTCCTGGTCCCTCACCATTCTCGTCAGGCCATCGCTTGCAAGCAGGAAGCGGTCGCCCGGCAGTGCATCGCCGGACACACGGTCGATCTGCAGCTCCTCGGCGGCACCCACGGCGCGGGTGACGATGTTGGACTGCGGATGGTCTTCCATTCCGGCCGGTTCGAGCATGCCGGCGTCGACCAGGCTCTGGACAAGGCTGTGGTCCCGGGTCAGCTGCTCGATGCGCCCGGCGCGAACGCGATAGGCCCGGCTGTCGCCGGCCCAGAAGCAGCCGAACTTCTGGTCGGCGAGCGCGAGGCCGACCACCGTGCTCCCGATCGTCCTGTTGCCATCGGGCGAGGCGGCGAGCGTGATCAGCTCGCGATTGACCTTCTTGAGCGCCTCGCTCGCTGTCTCGATCAGCTCGTCGAGGCCATAGACGACTGGTAGTTTCTGAAGCGCCTCGGTTACCTTGGAGCTCGCGACCTCGCCGGCGTCGTGCCCGCCCATGCCGTCGGCAACGGCCAGCAGGCCCCGGTCGGCCCTGACCAGCAATGAGTCCTCGTTGATCGTCCGGCGGAGGCCGACATTGGTGCGGCTGACGCATTCGAAGGCCACGCGGTCCCCCCAAATTGCTGCGTTTTACCGGCTAAGACTAGCAATCCTCGGCCCATCATGCGATTTACTTTTTCTTCAATAGCGGATCGTCCGAGGGGATTCGGCATTGACCAAACCTTATAGCAACAAGGCCCTGCCCCCTGGGACCGTGCTTCGCGAATGGCGACTCGAGGATGTCCTGGGCGTTGGCGGGTTTGGCATCGTCTACAAGGGACGCGGGATTTATTTTGGCGAACTCGTTGCAATCAAGGAATATTTCCCGAGCGCCATAGCCGAGCGTGATGCCGAGAGTACGGTCGTCCCGATCGGCTCGGACGTCGAGGAGGTCCATGCACTCGGGCTGAAGAAGTTCGTCGAAGAGGCCAAGCTGCTGTGGAATCTCTCGACACCCACGCGGCACCCGAACATCGTCAGCGTCCGGAGCCTGTTCGAGATCCATGGCACTGCCTACATGGTGATGGACTTCGAAGACGGCGTGTCGCTCTCCAAGCTGCTGAAAGAGGGCCGGCGGTTCAACGAGCGAAGCCTGTGGAACATCATCAAGCCGGTCGCCGAAGGCCTCGATCGCGCACACCGGGTCGGCGTGCTCCACCGGGACATCAAGCCGCCCAATATCCTCATCACCGATGACAATCGCCCAGTGCTGATCGATTTTGGCTCCGCGAGGTTCGAAGCGGCAGAAGCGACCAGCACCTCGGTGACCTTCCACACGCCGCCCTACGCCGCGGTCGAGCAATATGTGAAGACCTATCCGCAGGGGCCCTGGACCGACATCTACGCCCTCGCGGTGGTGCTCTATGAATGCGTGACGGGAGAAAAGCCGCCCGAGGTACTCGAGCGGCTCCACGGCGGGCTTGGAACGCCGCTCGTCGAGGGCACATGGCCCGGCTATGGGAAGCGGTTCCTGCAGGCGATCGACGCCGGCATGACCATCCGCCCGTCGGAACGCCCCCAGTCAATTCGCGAATGGCTCGCGCTGTTCGGGAAGAAGGACTCGGAGCCGCTGGTCGGCGACGACGAGCCGACCCGCTTTTTCGCTCACGAGGTGAGCTCCGACGCGATCATGCCGGTTGCACCGCCCGCAGCGGACTATGACCAGAAGCCGATCGACACGGGGGTACCGGCCGATCCGAGCGAGGTGCAATTCAAGCGCGCCGGGGAGGAAACCGGCGCCTCGAAGAAAAAGAAGAAAAAAGGCGCCGAAGAGGAAGCTCCTGCCGAGCCAGCGCCGCCCGAAGCGCGCGCTGCCGAGGCGAAGCCGGGAGAGGCTTTAGAGCCGGTCGCCCGGGAAAAAGCGGAGCCAAAGGAAAAAGAAAAAGCCAAGGCTCCGAAGGTCGCTCCAGCCGCCGGAACTGCAGCAGCGCCATGGTACAAGAACCAGCGCAAGGCACTTCTCGCCGGTGGCGGCGCGGTCGCCCTGCTCGCCGCCATCGCCGCCGGCTCGATGATGATCGGCGGCGGCACCGACGAGGGAGCACCGCTGGAGATCCCGGACCTTGCATCGGATTCCGAGGCAATCCCGATCGAGGGGCTCGGCCAGCTGGCCGCTGCGGAGCGCGCCCTTGCCAATGACGCCCGGACCGCCGGCGCTGCCGCGACCGCCGTCGACGGCCTCGTCGCTGCAAGCGACGAGCTTGACCGGCAGCTGGCCCAGCTCCAGCCGCTGGCCGACGACCCGGCCCAGGCAAGCGCCGCTACGCCCCGCGTCGAGTCAATGAAGCAGATAGCCACCAGCGCGAACCTGGCTTTCGCCGCGGCCCTGCTGCGCGATGCGGATACGCGGTCGCAGTCGCTTCCAGCCGCGGCGCGCACCGCCGCCCTCAAGACCAGCCTGGATGAGCTCAAGGCATCGGTCGAGGCATCGGCCAGTCTCACGGATCCCGTGGAGTCGCTCGGTGCAGCCCGCGACGCCCTCGCCAAGTCGCAGCAGTTCGCCGCCGCTCTTTCCGAGGCCTACCGGCTCCAGGCGGCGGCGAAGCGAACGACCGAGGCGACGCCGAGGACGCCGGCCACCGCGACTGCTCCGGGACCGGCTGCGCCAACCGTTACGCAAAGCAGTCCGCAGGCCGCACCTGCGCCGGCCAGCAGCAGCACGGCCGCGGCCAGCCCGGCAAAGCGCTCGCAACTCAACTCGATCATCAGCAGCGGCCGGAGCATGGCCAAGGAAGTCATCCGGATGGGAAGCGGCGGGACTGCGACCCAGAAGGAAAATGCCCGGCTTGCAAGGAACTATGACAAATATCTGGCCAATGTCGCGGACTCCGCCCGCGGAGCCACCACCGATCGCGATTATGACGAGCTGATCACCAAGGCGAACCAGACCAAGGCCTATATCGTCTTCCTGCATCGCCAGTCGTCGCAGGAAGAATAGGAGCGGCCGAGGCCGCTCCTGCCGGGATCAGGAGGAACCGGCGAGCCGCCGCTCGGGCGGGCCGGCAACGCCGGGAAAGCCGGGCACCGGCGACGCGTCCAGCTCGGATCTTTTCCGGACCTCATGCTCGAACGACACGCTTCCGACGCGCAGGATGGAACCGACGGCGAGAATGGCGCTGCGATCGACGCGCTTATTGTCGATATAGGTGCCGTTGGTGGAATTGAGGTCAGTCACCCTCAGCTTGTCGCCAGAGATCTCGACGAGGCAATGCGCGCGCGAAACGCCCGCCCCCGGGACGATGACGTCGGCCGGTGGCGTACGGCCCATCCGCAGCCCGGCAGGCGTTACGACGAACCGAGTCACCTGCTCCTCTCCGTCGAGGCGCTGGAGGCAATGGACCAGCTCGTTCTCCTGCATTCGGAACTCGTCCGACTCCTTGAAGAACCTGGTTCGCTCCACCTCTTCGGGAGTAGGGCTTGAAAGGCTGGCGGCAGCGGAACTGGCAAGCCGGTCAAGCGCTGCAAGAAGCTCGTCCGGCCGTGGCTGCGCCAGTTGGCGCCCGGCTTCGTCGTCGTTGGCCGACCGCTGGACGATGGCAGGCGTTGGCTGGGGCGCCGGCGCCGGCGAAACGGCGGCCTCGGTTCCCGGCGCGGCCGGCGCGTGCACGTCCGCCTCGGCTGGGCCGACCAGCCGGCGGAGGTCGTCGACCAGCGTCTGCCAGCGGGTGTCGGCTTCGTTGCCGGTCCAGTCGGCAAGGTCGGCCGCATGGGTCAGCTCGAAAATGATCGGAAGGTTGCAGGCCTCGATGATGACCGGGACGAGCTTGTTGAACCGGTCGGCCAGGGTCGCCTCGGCGCGCACCCAGCGCGATGCGACCGACCGCGGCGACCAGAGCACGACAACCGCCTTTGCGGCCCGCAACTCCTTCTCGATCACCTCGTCGAAGGTTTCACCGGACCGCAGCGCCGCGTCCCACCAGACGTTGAAGCCCGCGTGCGTCAGACATTCGGCAAAATGACGCGCAGCGGACCGATCTTCTCGGCTGTAGGAGATGAAGATATCAGTTCCGGGCATCAATTCCCCTGGTTGGAACCCGCCACTCGGGGATGCACTGTCGTGGCTGTCCCTCGGCCATTTCGCCTGTCCCCGCTCGAGCCGGCACATCGGTCCGAATCGAACAAAATGATGGCGAATTGTCTGTTAACCGAGGTTAAAAGTCGAGACCTCAATGGCCCGGGGCCTCTCGCCGCCCCAGGATGATACAATCGGGCCGGCGGCTCAGCCGTCGCCTATGCCGAGCCGGTAAAGGGTCCGGGCGCCGTAATTCTTGGCGAGATCGATCCGGCCGACATATTCGAAATGATAGTCGTTGGCGTCGGACTCGATGAGCGCTGCGAAGGGCTGCGTGGTGTAGATCGCGCCGACCGGAACGCGCGGTTCTATCCTCGCTGCGACCGTCACTTCGGTGCCGTAGAAGGTACGAGCGCCCTGGACGGCATCGAAATGCTCGAAGATCGGGCCGTGGTGGAGGCTGATGCGCATGCCGCCCTCGGCCGGGAGGCCAATCGATTGCAACAGCTCGGGGCTCAGCTCGGTCTGGATCTCGACGGCGATACGGGCGGCCTCGGAAGGGGAATTGATCACCGCGAACACCGCATCGCCCCAGCTGTTGCGACTGAGCACGGCATCGCCGTGACGGTCGAGAACCTTGGCGATCCGTCCCATGACGACCTGCAGGAACTGCGAGAGCCGGTCCTCGTCCAGGCGCGAGAAGCCGGCGAAATCGGCGAACAGCATGGAGCGAAGCGCCCAGCGCGCTTCCATCTGCTTATGGGCAAGTTCGACCGGCGCGAGCGGTGGGCGCTCCCTCGGGACAGGGACGATCCTCGAGGTGCCGCCCAGTTCCTTCCACAGTGCAACGTCGGCGCCGGTTCCCGCGACACCGGTGGCCGGGACCCCGTCCCACAGCGCCAGCTGGAATACCTCGGCCTGCATCACGCTTGCCCTGAGCTGCGTCAGCCCCATCACGAGCCTCGAGCAATAGGCAAATTGCTGGTCATCATCGACCCAGCGCATCTGCGTCGCGAAGACGAGGTCCGACGCGGCCGCCTTGACCCGTTGATAGCGCTCCAGCCACCGGGCCCCGCCGACGCTGACCGACGTCGCGATAAAGTCATCCTCGGCGAACGGGAGGACGGCATGGAGCTCGCCGCCTCTTTCCAGCACTGCCTCGGCAATCAATATGTCCGCCCCGCACGCCAGCGGCCCATAGGCAATCCTGACATCGGCTTCGTCGAGAATCGAGCGAACGGATGCCGCGAGCCCGGCTTCCGCTTCCCAGCCGGCCTGGAACATGTGTCCGCAAAAATGGATGACCGGGGTCGGCCGCACGATGCGAAGCAGCGCTTCCCTCTGGTCCCGGGGCATTTCCAGCTGGTCGACGATGAGTTCCACCTGGCGCGCAGTGGACGCAAGCAGGCCCGGCGATGCATCGGGGCGGCGGCGGGCTTCCTCGAAAAGGGCAGCTGCCTCCTCCACCCGGCCCTGGACCAGGGTCGCCTCGGCACCGGACGCCGCGGCATAATAATCCTCCGGCTCGGCGATGTCCGGCCGCTTCGCAATGGTTTCGGCAAGCTCGCTTGCAGTCGCGGTGTCACCGGCGAGCAGCGAGGTGGTGGCGGCATTGATCCCGGAATAATAGCCGGCCGACATTTCATAGGCCCGTCGATAGGCGCTGCTCGACTGCCGGAACAGTTCGACGCGCTCATTACCGGATGCGCGAACCGCCAGGTCCTTCAGCAGTCGGCCGCGAAGCGCGATGGCATCTTCGGTCGCGAGCTCCTCGACCCGGTTGTGCCGGTAGAGACGAAGCGCCGCGTGAGGTTCGCCGAGCCGCGCCATGGCGAGGGCCTGGAGGTAACGCACCCACGGGTCGTCGGGCCGGACCGCAAGCGCCTCGCGGGTAAGCTCGAACAGCGCGAACATGTCGCCGCTCTTCAGAGTATCCTTGAACAGGCGATCATAATCACGATCGGTCGGTTCCACGGGCGATCCATCCCATTAGGGCCGCTTGGCGGGGCAGCGAGCGCAATGTCGGTATCATTCCTCAGGCGCAATGTCTGCAAGCGGCGGATTGCCGCGGAGGACGGGCGTTCAATGCCCCGGCGGGGCCAACGAGCCTGCCCCTGGGGCGGGACGGACCCTCGTCCTGCTGACAGATTGCGGATTGCCGCTATAGAGGCGACGCGAGCGACCTCCCATGCAGTACCAAGGCCTACAGCAGATATTCGAGGAGAACCGGGAGCAGCTGCTCCGGTATCTTCGCGCCCATGGCGCCGGCGATTCCGCCGAGGACCTGCTTCAGGAATTGTGGCTGAAGGCCAGGGAGGCGCTATCAGGGCCGATCGCCAATCCCCGCAATTATCTCTTCCGCGCCGCTACCAACCTGATGATCGACCGCCGGCGGTCCGAGGCCCAGTCACAGCGCCGCGAGCTGGAATGGTCGGCACTGACCGACCGGCTGCCGGGCTCGGCTGCCAATGACCCGGGTCCCGAGCGGAGCCTGGATTCGCGCCGCCGGCTGGAGCTGGTCGAGGCAGAGCTTGCAAGGCTTCCTGCCCGCGCAGTTTCAATCTTCCGCCAGCATCGCATCGATGGCCGCACCCAGCGCGAGATTGCCGCCGGCATGGGGCTTAGCGCCAGCACCATCGAAAGCGACCTGCGCATGGTTTACCGCTTCCTCGACGAGCTGAAGGAGAAGCTCGGTGAGGAATAGCAGCATCGATTCCGTCATTGGAGGCATGAGGTGGCGATGACGCATGACTCCAACAGCCGCGAGGAAGCGCTCGACTGGCTCGTCCGGACCAATGATCCGGAGTTTGATCGCTGGGACGAGTTCACCGCCTGGCTCGAGGCCAGCCCCGGCAACGCCGACGCCTACCATGCCATGGCGGCAAGCGAGGCGGAGATGACCGAGCTGGTCAAGGAGCTCCCCGCCGGGCACGGTTTGAAGGAAAGGCGCAGGCGCGGGCCGGTTGCGATAGCGGCGGGCGTTGCGATCCTTGCAGCAGCGGCGACCGGGATTGTCGCGCCCCGGCTGATGCCGGTCGATTATTCGACCGGCCCCGGCGAAATCCGGCTCGTCACGCTCGAGGGCGACGACCGGCTGGTCATGAACGGCGACACGAAACTGAGCCTTTCCGGCTGGGACAAGCGGACCGTCCGGCTCGAACAGGGACAGCTGCTGCTCAAGCTCCACGACCCTGGTGCCAAGGGAATCACAGTCCACAGCGGCGACCTTGAGCTGGTTGACGTCGGCACCGTTTTCGAGGTCGCGCGCGACGGCGCATATACGAGGGTGCTGGTCGGCGAAGGGGCAGTCGTTGCCGACCCGGACGGAGCCGGGCTCAGGCTTGCGGCCGGCCAGCGGCTCGACGCCCGGGACGGTGACCAGGTCCTGCGCGCCCGCCCGGCTGGCGGGGCATCGGCCGGCTCCTTCGAGCGCGGCCAGCTTGCCTATACCAACGAGCCGCTCGACCACGTCGTCGCCGATTTGCGCCGCTCGACCGGTATCGACTTTTCCGCGGATAGCGCTATCAGCGCCCGCGGCTTCACGGGCACCCTTTCGGTTGCCGAAGTCAAACGTGACCCAAGATCACTCGAGCCGCTGCTTGGCGTCTCGATGGTACAGTCGGGTCAAGGCTGGAAATTGGGAGGAAAGGTCTAGCCGATTAGGACGCTCTATGCCGGCGCGTCGTTCGGCGCGCTCCTCGTCATTGCCGCCCCGGGCCAGACAGCCTCCAGACCGATCAATGTCCCAGCAGGGACGGTCGGACAGGCCGCGTTCGCCATTGGACGACAGGCGGGAATCAGCATAGCCGTCCCACAGCAGGACCTGCTGAGCAGGCCATCGCCCGCCATTCGCGGCAAGATGGAAGCGTCCGATGCGCTCGACCGCCTGGCGAGGGGAAGCGGCCTCAAGGTGCGGAAAGTGGGCGCCAGGAGCTTCGTTCTCGTCGCCGCGCCCAAGCAAAGGGCTGCACGAAGAGCGGCCCCGGCCCCGAGCTCAGCGCCCGCGCCCGAAGCGCTTGCCCCCGATGAACCCACCGACATCGTCGTTACCGCGAGCAAGCGCGACACGCTCTCCAGGCGGTTTCCAGGTCAATGGTCGCGACTTGATGGAGCGGATTTCAGGCCGCTTGGCGTCGCCGGCACGGACGCGATCGAGTCGCGCTCGGTCGGCTTTTCCTCGACCCACCTCGGCGCCGGGCGAAACAAGCTGTTCATTCGCGGCATTGCCGATTCCAGCTTCAGCGGACCCACCCAGTCACCGGTTGGCCAATATTTCGGCGACATGCGGACGGGCTACAGCGGGCCCGACCCGGACCTCAAGCTGGTCGACATGCAGGGCGTCGAGATTCTCGAGGGACCGCAGGGGACCCTTTACGGGTCCGGTGCCCTTGGCGGGATCGTCCTTCTCAAGCCGAACATGCCGGTGCTCGGCTCCTACTCGGCAAGCGCCTCGATCGGCGGAACCGCGACCTGGCACGGCGACGCCGGCTATGACGCATCGGCGGTCATCAACGCTCCGATCGGAAGCCGCGCCGCGCTGCGCGGGGTCGTCTACCATGCGCGCGAGGGCGGCTATATCGACAATCTCGCTACCGGCGAGGACGATATCAACGATATCCGCGTGACGGGCGGACGGGCGACGTTTTCCGCCGAGCCCGCTCCCGGCTGGTTTGTCGATGTCGGTGGCGTTGCCCAGCGCATCGAGGGCGATGACAGCCAATATGCCGACGACAAGGGCTCTGGGCTCAGCCGCGAGAGCCTGGTCGACCAGCCCTTCTCGTCACGGTTTTCCCTCGCCAACATCGTCGTCCGCAAAGATGACGGCCCGATCCGTTTCCGCTCGACCACCGGCGCGAGCTGGCAGGACGTCGACGAGAATTTCGATGCCAGCAGTCCCTTCGAGACCCGGCAGCTTGGCCAGCACAGCAGGGCCCGCGCGTTCAGCAACGAAACCCGCCTCTGGCGGCCGATGGCGGATGGCTACAGCTGGCTCGTCGGGTTCAGCTCGATCGTCCATCGATACCGTGTATCGAGGGACATCACCCGGGACGGCCTCGCGGTTGACCTCTCGGGTGCCGAGAACCGCGTCCGCGAAACCACCCTTTACGGTGAATTTGGTACTCAGCTGACGCCGACGATCGAGGCGAGCCTCGGTGCACGCTATACGCATACAAGGCTGTCGGGCTCGGGCGAACATCTAAGCCCATTGGCAATCGCGCGGCTTTCGGAAGAGGATGCAAGGCGAAGCGAACATCGCTTTCTTCCCTCCGCGGCGCTGCTTGCAAGGCCAACCGACGACATCACCATCTATGCACGCTACCAGCAGGGGTTTCGCCCTGGCGGCCTCTCGATCGCTGCCGACACCATCCGCCTTTACCGCAACGATCGCCTGGGCACCGCCGAGATCGGCTTTCGATACGGGACTGCCGGTCGCTCGCCTGTAGACCTCCAGGGGAGCGCGACACTCAGCCGCTGGCGCGACATCCAGGCCGATTTCCTGGACCCGTCCGGGCTCCCGGTGACCGATAATATCGGCGACGGGCGGGTCTGGACCGTGACGGTAAATGGCGGCGTTCGCCTCGCCCCGGACGTCAGGCTGGACGCCGGCCTCGCCTGGAACGACGGCAAGATCACGAGACCAACCGATGCCTTCCTCGCCCTGTTCGGAAGCTCGGACGAGGCCTCGATGGAAATTCCCAACATTGCCAGGTTCGTCGCGCGGGCGGCAATCGAATGGGAGCATGACCTCGGCCGGGGCTGGACCCTCGAGACCAACGCCTATGCCCGCTACGTCGGGCGGTCACGCCTCGGCATCGGCCCTTATCTCGGCGAGGAACAGGGCGAGTATCTGGACTCCGGTCTCGTCCTTCGAGCGGCAACCGAGAGGCGCGCGATTTCCCTTACGGTCACCAACCTCACGGACGAGGTTGGCAACCGATTTGCGTTCGGCGCTCCAATCGCCACCGGGGCCGAACAGCTCACGCCGCTTCGCCCACGGACGGTTCGTCTCGGCTTCGAACAGTCCTTTTAAAAATTTCCAAGGCAGGAACGGGGCGTCTCCGTCTGACTGACTGAAGCGCATTTGCCGCACGGCTGCGCACCGGTTGGAAAATGAGGACATTGATGCGTAGTTACCTGCTCTACTCGACCTGCCTTGTTGCGCTGGCGTTCCCGGCCGCGGCGGAAACCACGATTTCCACGAGCGTCACGGGTCCTGTTCGCACCTCGACGGTCAAGGCCGGCGCAGCGGACGACATATTGATCAGCTCCACCGGTACGGTGAACGGCACTGCGGGCGGCGCCGTCATCATCGACAGCAATCACAAGCTAAGCAACGCCGGCTCGATCCTGGTCGGCAACCAGAACAATGTCGCCGCGGTCGACGTTGCTGCGGGCGTGACCAGCGGCATTACCCTCTCCGGCAAGATTGTCGTCGACGAGTCATTCACTCCGACCGACGCCGACAATGACGGCGATCTCGACGGCCCGTTCGCGACGGGCAGCAACCGCTTCGGCATCCGCACGAACGGGGCCATGACCGGGAACATCCTCGTCACCAGCACTGGCACGATTACTGTCGAGGGCAACAACAGCGCCGGCATCCTGCTCGGCGGGCCGCTCACCGGCAATTTCTCTACCGACGGCAAGATCAACATTCTCGGCAGCAACACGGTGGCGGTCCAGCTTGCCGACGTCAGCGGAAACGTGCGGCTTGCCGGCGAGATCTCAGCGCAGGGCGAAAACGCGATCGCGGTTCGCTCGACCGGTGACGTCGCCGGGGCGATGACCCTCCAGGGAAAGATCGTCGCAACGGGCTATCGTTACGTCACCCCGCCGACGGATCCCAGCAAGCTCGACGCCGACGACCTGCTCCAGGGCGGGCCGGCGGTCTCGATCGAGGGCGACGTCGCCAAGGGCATCATCGTCGCCGTCCCTCCCAAGGACAATAGTACCACCGACAATGACGAAGATGACGACGGCATCGAGGACAGCAAGGAAGGCGTCGGCCTGATCCAGTCCTATGGCTCTGCAGCGGCAATCCGCATCGGGTCTGCGAGCGACGTCGCGATCGGCGCGACCGAGGGCACGGGAACCGGCTTTGGCCTCATCATCGACGGCTCGGTCGCGGGCAGCGGCGTCTATGCCGGGGTCGATGGCAATGGCCTCCAGATCGGAGGCCTCGGCGGAACGGTGACCATCGCCAACGGCATCGGGGTGACGGGCTCGGTGTCCGCCAAGTCGGTCGACCGGGCAGCGACGGCGGTGCGCTTCGGCTCCGGGGCCAGCACCCCGGAACTGCGCAATGCGGGCAAGATCCTCGCCTCTAGCGGCAATACCGCCCAGTCGGTCGCGACGGCCATCGACATCGGCGCCGGCGCAAGCCTCCCAGTCCTTCGCAACAGCGGGGAAATCAAGGCGACGACCGGGGCCAACGGCACTGCAATTGCCATCATCGACCGGTCGGGCACTCTCGACCTCATCGAGAACAGCGGCAGCATTGGCGGCTCCGGCGCAGCCGCCGATTCCGATCGCAACATCGCGATCGACCTCAGCGCCAACAGCAGCGGCGCGACCATCAAGCAGACTGCCGTAGCCGCCAATTTCGCTGCACCGAGCATTTCTGGCTCGATCAAGTTCGGAACCGGCTCGGACGTGCTGGACGTCGCCGACGGCACCCTGACCGGCAATGTCAGCTTCGGCGAGGGCGCCAACAGCTTCGCGCTCTCGGGCGATGCGGTGGCGACTGGCAAGCTAAGCTTCGGTGCCGGCAACGACACCATCACCACGAGCGGAACGAGCGTCTTTAGCGGGACCGTCGACTTCGGCGGCGGCTCGGATTCGCTGACGATCGGCGGCACTTCCTTCACCGGTGAGCTGCTCAACTCCGCCGGCCTCGCCGTATCGGTCAACAAGGGCAGCTTCGGGGTTGTGAAGACCGCGAACATCGCCTCGCTCGACGTCACCAACGGCGGGACCATCTCGCTCACGCTCGACAAGACCGCTGGCCAGTCGAGCGTGCTAAATGTCGCCGGGACGGCGAGCTTCGGTGATAATTCCAAGCTCCAGCTGAAGGTCGCCAATGTCGACCAGGCCGAGGGTCATTTCATCGTGATCAACGCCGGGAACCTGGTCGGCGGGGACAAGCTCAGCGCCACGACCGATCTCCTGCCTTTCCTCTACAAGGGATCGCTTAGCGTCACCGGCAACCAGGTCGCGGTCGACGTCAGCCGCAAGACCGCCTCCGAGCTTGGCCTCAACCGCTCGGAAAGCGCCGCTTATGGTGCCATCTACGAGGCAATCGGCACGGACGACGACATCGGCTCGTCTTTCCTCGGCCTTCGCACGCAGGAAGATTTTGTCGGGACTCTTCGCCAGATGCTTCCGGAACACGCCGGCGGGACTTTCGAGGCCGTGACGATGGGCGATCGCACGGCTGCGCGCGCACTGATGGACCCCAGGCCGCCTTACGAGGACGACGGCGGCATTTCCTATCATTTCAACCAGATCGCCTGGGGCTCCTCGAAGAGCATCGGCGACACCGCCGGTTATGAAATCGGTGGCTGGGGAGCGACCGGCGGGGCGGAGATTTCCACCGGCCTCGGCCGGTTCGGCCTGACGCTCGGCTACCTGTGGGGCAAGGAAGACGACGAGGCGACCGACAACCGGGTCAACGCCGACCAATATTCCATTGCAGCGCATTGGCGGCTGCAGAAGGGCGGCCTGCAGGTGGTCGCCCGCGGAAGCTATTCGTTCATCGGTTTCGACGGCCAGCGCTTCTTCGTGTCTGACGCCGGCGAAGAGGCCGTCGAACGGACGATCGAGGGCGAATGGGACGGCTCGCTGGTCTCGGCATCGCTCAACGCCAGCCACGAGCTCTGGGCAGGGTCATTCTACATCCGGCCCAGCGCGGGCGTTGAATATTACCGGCTGAGCGAGGACGGCTACCAGGAAGAAGGCGGCGGAAGCGCGCTCGACCTTACCGTCGAGAAGCGCACCAGCGACGAGCTTGCCGCCAACCTCCTCCTCGCAGCCGGCTTCGAGACCGGCGGCATGCGCCCCGACGAGGGCTTCTTCAGGCTCGAAGCGGAGGCTGGCCGCCGCCAGGTGGTCGGCGGCTCGCTTGGCAAGACGCGCGCCCGCTTCGAGGACGGCGACATGTTTGAACTCGACCCTGGCGAGCGGGAAAGCGGCTGGGTCGGCCGGATCCGCGGCATCGGTGGCAATTCCGGCTTCCGCGTTGCCGGAGAGATCGGAGCCGAGGAGCGCGAAGAGAAAGTCGGACTGTCAGCTCGGGCAAGCCTCGTCCTAGGCTTGTAAACCGAGGGCCGCCGCCCCGTCTTGACACCCCTAATCCCGGGCGGGGCGGCGGCCAGATTTCAATCGGAGCGCATCAGGCTAGGCGGTCCCGCTCCAGCCGCCGCCAAGCGCCCGAAACAGGTCGATCTGCCTGGTGACCAGCTGCCCGTCCATGTCTGCGAGCGCGGCTTCTGCCTCGGCAAAGGTGCGCTCCGCGTCGAGCAGTGCAAGCGAGTCCACCTCGCCCTCCCTTTGCCGGGCCCGGACGATATTGGCAGCGACCTCGGCCTCGTCGCGCGCGGCGCTGAGCGCCTCGCGGCGCCGGAGCGCATTGGCGTAGGCGGAGAGCGCAGTCTCGGTTTCCTGGAGCGCCCGAAGCACGGCACCGTCGAACTCGGCCAGTGCCTCGCGCGTAGTCGCCTCGGCGCCTGCGACACGGGCCCTTGCCCGGGCATGATCGGAAAAGGACCAGCTGATCAGCGGTCCGAGCAGGAACCCGACCGGATTGCTGAACAGGTTGCCGATGCTCCCGGCGCTCGAGGCAAGCGAGCCGCCGAGGCTGATCCTCGGATAGAGCTCGGCCGTTGCAACACCGATACGGGCGGTCGCCGCTGCAAGCCGCCTCTCCGCCGCTCTCACATCGGGCCTTCGAGAGAGCAGCTGGGCGCCATCGCCAACCGGGATGGGACGCTCGAGCTCGAGGGAGTGGTTGCGCGCGCCCGCCGCTTGGGGCAGCTCGGCGGGCGCGCGTCCGGTCAACATTGCAAGCCGAAACAATGCGTTGTCACGCTCGGCGGCAATGGCCGGAATCTCTGCCTGTCGCTGGTTGCGAAGGGTGGCGATGCGGGCCGTGTCGAGACGGCTGTTGAGGCCGATCTCGACGCGCCGGCCGGTCAACTCGAGCGATCGGTCGAGAAGCTCGACGATATGGGTTGCGACCTCGAGCCGCTCGGCGGCGCTGGCGGCGTCGGCATAGGCCCGGGCCGTCTCCGCGACGATCGCGACCCTGGTCGCGGCAAGGTCGGCTTCAGCAGCCCCAATGTCGCTGCTCGCTGCCTCGATGCCGCGGTCAACACGGCCGAACAGATCGAGCTCGTAGGAAATGTCGAGGCCGGCATCGAAATTGCTGGTCGTATCGCGAAGGCCCGGGTCACGCCCCCGGGTTGCTCCCGCGTTGACACCGCCTTGCGGCAGCCGGTCGACCCTCGCCTCCGAGAGCGCGGCCCTGGCCTTTTCGAGCCTCGCTACTGCCACCCTTATATCGGTGCTGCCGGCAAGCGCATCGGCGATCAGCCGGTCGAGCACCGGGTCCTGGTAGAGCCGCCACCAATCATCCTCGGCGGGAGCAAGCGTTTGCACCGCTGGCGCCACCGCCGCGACAAATGGTCCCGCGGCGGCGGCCCCCGCCTGCGGCTGGACATAGTCCGGACCGGTTGCACAGGCGGCGAGCGCCAGTGCCGAAGTCATCGTCACGATCTTCCTGAATGCCATTTTTGCCTGTCCTTATTCCGCCGGAAGAAGCCCGGGCTGCTCGCCGGCCGGCCGCGTGCGTCCGCGCTTCAGCCATTGACCGAGCGACCGGCACGCGACGTAGAAGAGCGGGGTGAACACCAGCCCGAACGCGGTCACTCCGATCATTCCGAAGAATACCGCCGTGCCCAGCGCCTGGCGCAGCTCCCATCCGGGACCGCTCGCGATCACCAATGGCAGGACGCCGAGGATGAAGGCCAGGCTGGTCATCAGGATCGGGCGTAGACGGGTCCTGGCCGCCTCGATCGCTGCATGCAGTGGCGCAGCTCCCCTCTCCTCGGCCTGCTTTGCAAACTCGACGATGAGGATGGCGTTCTTGGCAGCCAGCGCGATCAGCACGATCAGGCCGACCTGGGTCAGGATGTTATTGTCCATCCCCCTCAGGTTTACCCCCGCCATGGCCGCGAGCAGGGTCATCGGCACGATGAGGATGATCGAAAGCGGGAGGAGAAGGCTCTCGAACTGTGCGGCAAGCACCAGGAAGACAAACACCACCGACAGGCCGAAAATGAGGATCGCGATATTTCCTGCAGCCTGTTGCTGGTAGGCAATGTCGGTCCACTCGGTTGCAAAGCCCTGGGGGAGGCTCGACGCCAGCCGCTCCATCGTCTCGATCGACTGGCCGGTCGAATAGCCCGGCGCCGTGTCGCCATCGAGCTCAACCGCGGGGAAGAGGTTGTAGCGGGTGACGCGATAGGGCCCGGTCTTGTCCTCGAACGTGGCGACTGCTCCGATCGGCACCATTTCGCCGCTCGACGAACGGGTCTTGAGCTGGGCGATGTCCGCCGGGTCGTCGCGGGCGCTCGCCTCCGCCTGGGCGGTCACCCGGAAGGTGCGCCCGAGCAGATTGAAGTCGTTGACATAGGCCGAGCCGAGATAGACCTGTAGCGCCTCGAACACGCGCTCCGGCGGAACGCC